>RFQW01000007.1 GCA_009924765.1 Planctomycetota bacterium
GCGTGCCATGGTCAGGTGGTGGTGCTGCAGGACATCGTGGGCCTTTCCGACTGGCAACCCAACTTCGCCAAGCCGCTGGCCACCATCGGCGACGCCCTGCAGAAGGCGGCCATGGCCTGGCGCGAGCGCGTGCATGCCGGTCGCATCGACAGCGTGTACGCCATGAGCGACGCCGAGCGCGAGCGCCTGCAGGTGCTGCTGCCCGCTGGATCGGACGCGCATGCGAAGGCTTGAGCATCTCGGCCCGGCATTGGTCACGCTGGCTGCCGCTGGTGCGCTGCTGCTTGCGGCACCCGCTGCGGTGCGGCAACTGTCGCGTGAGGGCACGGCCGTGGAGATGGCTGCAGCCGATGCGCGCCTGCAGAAGGGCACGCTGCTCGACGCTTTGTCGCAGAGCACCCGCGACATCGCCACGCTGGTCGAGCCCAGTGTGGTGCACGTGAGCACCACGGGTTCGATGCACGGCCGCAACGGTTCGCGCACCTTCCTGAACTCCGGCAGCGGCTGGGTCTACGACACGCAGGGTCACATCATCACCAACGCGCACGTGGTGGACGGTGCACAGCGCGTGGAGGTGCAGGTGTACGACCGCGAGCGTCGCGACGCGCGCCTGGTGGGTCAGGACCTGCGCACCGACATCGCCGTGCTGCAGATCGATCCAAGCGGGCTGGTTCCCGCGCGTCGCGCCAAGGAGGATCCGCAGCAGGGCGAGATGGTGTTCGCCTTCGGCAGCCCCTTCGACTTCCGCTTCAGCATGTCGAGTGGCATCGTGTCGGGCACCGGTCGCACGGCAGGTCTGCAGGACATCGACTACGAGAACTTCATCCAGACGGACGCGGCGATCAACCCAGGCAATTCGGGTGGTCCGCTCACCGACACGCGTGGTTCGGTGGTGGGCATGACCACCGCCATCGCCACGGGCAAGGGCAACGCGCTCGGCCAGGGTCAGTTCGCGGGCATCGGCCTGGCCATTCCGGTCTCGATGATCGACAACGTGGTGGAGCAGCTCATCACCAGCGGTGAGGTGGAGAAGGGCTTCATGGGGGTCAGCACCGTGAATGTGGAGGAGGTGCGGCAGGGCCGATTCCAGGATCCACTGATGCAGCATGTGGCCGGCATGTTTCCCGGTGATGGCGCGGTGATCGCGGTGGTGACGCCAGGCAGTCCGGCCGAGAAGGCGGGACTTCGCATGGGCGACGTGGTGACGCAGTTGGCCGGTCAGCGCGTTGGAAGCGCCTCGCAGTTCCGCACGCTGATCGCGGGCCGGCGCGCCCGGGCGAAACCGTTTCGGTGGATGTGTGGCGACCGTTGCTGCAGCAGGACGCCGCGGGTGAGGCGTTGCAGATGCAGGTGACCGTGGCGCGGCTGCAGCCCGGCGTGAACGCGGAATGGTTCGCGGGGCCGCTGCGAGCGATGGGGCTCGGCAATCTGGTCACGGCCACCGAGGCGGATGCGGCTGCGCGAGGGGTGACCTTCCGGCGCGGCGTGCTGGTGCAGGACGTGCCGGCGGGTTCGCCTGCCGCGCCGCAGGTTCCGGCGGGATCGGTGATCACCGAGGTGTTCGGTGGCCAAGTGAACAACCTCGACGACCTGTACGCGCGCATCGAGCGTGGCGTGCCGCCGCCGGCCACCACGGTGGATGTGCCCATGACCGTGCAGCGTCCGGATGGCACCAGCCTGCAGTTGATCCTGCCGCTGCGTGCGCGGCAGCGATGATGCCGGTCTGTGCATGCATGCTCTAGGATGTCCCAGATGACCGCTCCGGCCCTTCTTGATGTGCGCAACCTGCAGACCTGGTTTCCGATCAGGCGCGGACTGCTGCAGCGCATCACGGGCCACGTGAAGGCGGTGGATGGCGTCAGCTTCACGCTGCACAAGGGTGAGACGCTGGGGCTGGTGGGCGAGTCGGGCTGCGGCAAGACCACCGTGGGTCGCACGCTGCTTCGACTGATCGAGCCCACGGGCGGCCAGGTGCTGTTCGAGGGTCGCGACGTGATCTCGATGGCGGGCGAGGAACTTCGCCAGCTGCGTCGCCGCATGCAGATCATCTTCCAGGATCCGGGTGGCAGCCTGAACCCCCGCATGCGCGTGGGTCGCATCGTGGGTGAGCCGCTGGAGGTGCACGGCGTGGCGCAGGGCGACGAGCTGCGCGACATGGTGGAGAAGCTGCTCACGCGCTGTGGCCTGTGGGCGGCGGCGGCGGATCGCTATCCGCACGAATTCAGCGGCGGCCAGCGTCAGCGCATCGGCATCGCGCGCGCCCTGGCACTGAATCCCTCGCTGATCGTCTGCGACGAGCCAACCAGCGCGCTCGACGTGAGCATCCAGAGCCAGATCCTGAACCTGCTCAAGGACCTGCAGGCCGAGTTCGGCCTGAGCTACCTGTTCATCAGCCACGACATGGCCGTGATCCACCACATCTGCGATCGCGTGGCCGTGATGTACGACGGCAAGATCGTGGAGGAGGGCACGCGCGACGACATCATCCGCCGCCCGCAGCATGCCTACACGCAGCGTCTGCTGGCTGCCGTGCCCGAGGCCGATCCGCGTCGCCCTCGCCAGAATCTGCGCCTTGAAGGCGCGAAGATGTGATGCAGGTCCGTGGCCGCACGATCGTGATCGGGGTGTCCATCGTGGCGGTGCTGTCGTTTGCGGCGGGCTGGTGGTTCACCTCGGGCGTGCGCGCGCGCGCGAAGCAGGTGGATGCGGAGCTGACGCTGGTGTCCGCCGCGCTGCAGGCCTACGCGAAGGCGCACGATGGCGACATGCCGACCGCGCAGGACATGCTGCTTGCGGGACTGCCCGCGGACTTCAAGGGTTCCGCCGAACTCACCGCCGCGCTGAAGGACGTGCAGGTGCGCTGGCCGCCCACGCCCGATCTGGCGCCCGTGCTGCAGTCGAACGGATTGCCAAGCGGTTTCGGCACGCTCGCGCGGCTGAACGAGCAGCTGCATGACCTGCAGAAGCGCAGGCCCTGAGCCGGGTCACTCGTCCGACTTCTCCTCGGCTTCCGAATACATCACGTCGCTTGGGCGCTCCACCAGTCGGCCCAGTCGCCGCAGGTCGGGCAGCCACCACGCGATCAGTCCCGTGATCACCAGCGTGCCGATGCCGCCGCTCACCACGCTTGCCACGGGCCCAAGCCACGCCGCAACCGCGCCGCTCTCGAAGCCACCCAGTTCGTTGCTGCATTCGATGAACACGCTGTTCACGGCCGTCACGCGTCCGCGCATGTGGTCGGGTGTGCGCGTCTGCACCAGCACGTGGCGAATCACGACGCTGATGTTGTCCACGGCACCGCCCACCGCCAGCGCGATCACGCTCACCCACAGCGAGGTGCTGAGGCCGAACACGATCATGCTGGCGCCGAACAGTGCCACGCTGCACAGCAGCGCTGCGCCGGCGCGTCGGAACTCGGGCCGCACCGCCATCACGCCGGCCATCAGCAGGGCGCCTGCATAGGGCGCGCTCTTCAGCACGCCAAGGCCGAACGCATCGGTGCCCAGGATGGTGGTCGCGTAGATCGGCAGCAGGGCGGTGGCGCCGCCGAACAGCACCGCGAGCAGATCCAGCGAGATGGCGCCCAGGATGGTGCGCTCCTTCACGATGTGCGAGATGCCGGCGAAGGCGCCACCGGCCGTGACACCGACCGGCCTCGATTCCATCTGGCGCGGCTGCAGTTGCCACGCTGTGGTGGCGAACACCAGGCAGCCCACGGCCGCTGCAGCGAACACCACCCACGCGTGGCCCGCGAACGCAAGCACGGCACCGGCCAGGATCGGTCCGCCGATCGCGCACACCTGGAAGATGGCGCTGTTCCAGGTGATGGCGTTCTGGAATCGCTCGGTCGGCACCAGCGACGGCAACAGGCTCTGCCGTGTGGGCATGTTGAAGGCGCGCACGCAGCCGCTCACGGTGAGTGCGACGTAGGTGAACCACAGCGGTGCGTCGGCCAGGGTGGCCACGGCCAGCATCAGCGCCACCAGCGCGAAGCCCACCTGCGTGATGGACAGCAGTCGATGCCTGCGCACGCGGTCCACGAGTTGTCCCGCGGGGATCGCCAGCACGATCACCGGCAGTGCCCGCGCCAGCCCCACATAGCCCAGGCTCATGGCACTCTGCGAGCGTTCCCACACGTCCCACAGCACGGCGGTATTCAGCATCTGCAGGCCGAAGCCTGCCGTCAGCACCCCGCCTGCGTACAGGCGGTAGTTGCGTTCCTGCCAAGCGGACAGCCAGCCCGTGCGGGCTTCGTCAGACTGCACGGGGCCCTCGCGGGCTCATGCCATCTTCAGGCGGTTTCCGAGCTCGCCGTGGTGCTTGCGAAGTGCATCACGCGTGTCCACGATCAGCTTCGAGTGCTTGGCGATCATGTCCCAGTCGAAGGCGCTGTGCGCCGTCGACACCAGCACCAGGTCGAACTGCTTCAGCGTGTCCGGGGTCAGTGCCACGGACTTCATCTGCAGGTCGTAGGAGCGCACGGTCTTGGTCTCGGCGCAGTGCGGATCGCTGTAGTCCACCTTGGCACCGCGGTGCATCAGCAACTCGATCAGTTCGAAGCTCGGGCTCTCGCGCACGTCGTCGATGTCGGCCTTGTAGGCCAGACCCAGCACCAGGATCTTGCTGCCCTTCACGGGCTTGCCGTGGTCGTTCAGGTGCTCGGCCACGCGATCCACCACGTAGTGCGGCATGTGGGTGTTGATCTCGCCGGCCAGCTCGATGAAGCGCGTGAAGCGACCATGTTCGCGCGCCTTCCACGTGAGGTAGAAGGGATCGATCGGGATGCAGTGACCGCCCAGGCCTGGGCCCGGGAAGAAGGGCATGTAGCCGAAGGGCTTCGTGGCCGCTGCGCGAACCACTTCCCACACGTCGATCTTCATCGGCTCCAGGATGGCCTTCAGCTCGTTCACCAGCGCGATGTTCACCGCGCGGAAGGTGTTCTCCAGGATCTTGGCGGCCTCGGCCACCTCGGCCGTGCTCACCGGAACGACCTCGGCGATGCCCTTGCGGTACACGGCGGCGGCCAGCTCGGTGCTTGCCGCGTCCAGGCCGCCCACCAGCTTGGGGATGGTGCGCGTGTTGTGGCTCTTGCGACCTGGATCCTCGCGCTCGGGGCTGAAGGCGCCGAACACGTCGCGGCCAAGCTTCAGGTTCTTGCCGCGCTCGCCGGCGGCCTTGAACACCGCGGGCATCATGTCGTCGCGCGTGGTGCCGGGATAGGTGGTGCTTTCCAGGATGATCAACTGGCCCGCGCGCAGCGTCTTGCCGATGGCTTCGGCGGTGGCCAGGATGTAGCTGATGTCCGGCTCCTGATGGCGGCCCAGCGGAGTGGGCACGGCCACGATGATCACGTCGCACTCGCCCAGACGACCGAAGTCGGTGGTGGCCTCGAAGCGCTTGCTGTCGCGCAGATCGGTGATCATGGAATCGCCGAGGTGCTGCAGGTAGTTGCGCCCCTCCTTGATCGCCTTGGGCTTGCCCGGATCAATGTCGAAGCCGATCACCTGCGAACCGCCACCGTGCAGCGCATGGGCAAGAGGAAGACCCACATAGCCAAGGCCGATCACGCCGATGCGTGCCTGGCCCTGTTCGATGCGGGAGAGGAAATCCTTGTGGGTGGGGGCGGTGGTCATGTGGTTTCGTAGATCGGTTGGAGTTGTGGACGCCTTGAGGCAGGACGCGGAAGATAGCCAACCGACACACCGCAGAGCGCCCTCGAGTGATCCAAAAACAACCGCCACCGTCACTGGGACGGTGGCAGCCCTCGTCCACCCGAATTGTTGAAACACGGCAAACGAAGGCCGACGCCCCGGACGGGCGATGGTCCAATAGACACCAAAACCAGCGACGCGCAAAAAGAATTCTGCGATCGGAACCCAAATGGCCTGCATTCTTGCCGCCGGCATTGATCCGGGGGCGCGCTTCAGGCCAATTCAGGTTCTCTCGGCGGCCTCGCGCGCGTCAATAAAGACCTATAACACACGACATCCGACCACTCCGTGGACCTCCTCGGCGATAGCTGAAGTGCATCGGGTCACCAACCGTGCACAGGGGGTCGAAGTCGAGCCGTTCGGCGCACACGCCGCCCCGCGTCGCCTGCAGCGCGATCGCCGCTCGAAGATCAACGAGCGATCGCGTCGCATCCGCAGGGTCCGGCCGCACGGCCTCCGAGAGATTCGCCAGACGCATGGCTTCAGCCACCTCGGCACCCACCTGCAGTGCGTTGCCGCCGATGCACGCGCCCACCGCCACGATCACTCGCTCCGCCGATGCGCCGCGCTGTTCCATGCTTCGGATCGTCGCCGGCACGATGCCCTGCGCCACACCGCGCCAGCCCGCATGCACCGCCGCCACAAGGCTGGCGCGCGGGTCGGCCAGCAGCACCGGTGCGCAGTCGGCCACGCGCACCGAAAGCGCGTGGCCTGGATCGGCGCTGACCAACGCATCACCATCGGCGAAGGGCGGGTCCGCGCGCGGCACGCCCGCGTCGAGATCGGCATGTCGAATGCCGACACCGTGCACCTGCCGCACGCGTATCAGCGATCGGTCCTGCAATCCAACGGCCGCCATGAAGCGGCGCCAGTTCTCCTGCACCCGCTCCCACGTGTCGGGTTCACCGGGCGCATCGGCCAGCCCCAGGTTCAGGGAATCGAAGGGTGCCGGGCTCACGCCGCCAACGCGTGTGCTGAAGCCATGTGGAATGCCCGCGGCATGCAGCAGGCTGGATCGCCGCCATGTCACGCCGTTGTCCGCGACGATGGTCTCGAAGGCCATGGTGGCTGCGCCGACTCAGAGTCCCAGGCGCGACTTCTTCGCCTCGAACTCCGCGATCTCGCGCTTGTTCTGCGTGTTCAGTGGTTTGCCCGCGCGGATCGCCTCGATCTCGAGCCGGGTCAGGCGAAGCGCGTCGAACTCGTAGTCCATGAACGCCTCGCAGGTGTGCGGCGCCAGCGGCTGGATCAGCCGGTACATCGCGCGCGCGTAGTCCTGGATCTCCTGCTGCGCGTGCGACTCCATGCGCAGCGACAGGAAGCGCAGCGTGTTGTGCAGGTCGCACTTCCAGTACCACTCCGTGTACACGCTCACCGGCAGTGCCGCGCGCGCCAGTTCACGCGCCACGCCGCGCTCGGTCAGGTCCAGGTATTCGCGGTAGTTCGCCTCGGCCTTGTCCAGCAGCTGCAGGAACTGCTCCGCCGTGGCGCCGTCGATCGGTTCGTCACCACCCTGGCGATTCACGGTGCTCTGCTTGCGCACGTTCTCGGCGGTGGGGCGGTAGAAGCGGTCCGGTACGATGGAGTAGCGCGCCGAGTACTCGTTCACATTGGCGGTGCGGTGACGGATCCACTGGCGCGCCACGAACATGGGCATGGACACGTGGAACTTGAACTCCACCATCTCAAGCGGCGTGGTGTGGCGATGTCGCAGCAGGTAGCGAACCAGGGTGCGATCCTCGCTCACCGCCTTGGTGCCGGCACCGTAGCTCACGCGCGCGGCCTGCACGATGGCGGCGTCGGCGGTCTGGCCCTCGGGCGCCAGACGCGGCATCACGTCCACCAGCGCGATGAAGCCGTGATCGTGCACCGGAATCTGCCAGCGCGCCTGACCTTCCATCAGGTCGTGCAGGGGCGACTCGGGTGCGATGCGCTGGATCGGTGTTTCGGAGACTGCCTGCGTCATGGTTGGGGGAAAGAGTAGGGTTCCGCGCGCGATTTCGCAGGCCGCGGAACGGGGCTCAGGGCAGCAGCCGTTGCGTGCGAGCCACCTTGAGTACCTGGGCGTGGCGGAAACACGAGAGCAGGTGCTCGTTCACGCATCCGACCGCCTGCATGTAGGCGTGGCAGATCACCGGTCCGCAGAAGCCGAAGCCCTCGGCCTTCAGGCGTCTGGCCAGTGCACGGCTCTCGGGGCTCTCCGCCGGCACTTCGCTGCGGCGGCGCAGTCGGCGCACCTTCACCGCGTGGCCCGTGGGCTCCCACACCATGTCGCGGAAGGCATGTCGGCCGCCGCGCTCCATCACGTTGCACCATGCCTGCGCGTTGCGGATGGCGGCGGTCACCTTCGCCTGACTTCGGATGATGCGCGTGTCGCCGAGCAGTCGCGCGACATCCTTGCGACCATAGCGCGCCACGCGTTCCGGATCCAGACCGTCGAACGCGGCCAGGATGCCCGCGCGTCGCTTCAGGATGGTGATCCATGAAAGGCCCGCCTGAAACCCGTCCAGCACCAGCTTGGCGAACAGTTCCCGGTCATCGCGAAGCGGCACGCCCCACTCGTGGTCGTGGTAGTCCACGTAGATCGGGTCGGTGCCGCACCACCAGCAGCGCTCGACGGGCTTGCGGGGGCGTGGCATGCACGGAAGGTACCGCCGCATCCTGCGAGGCGATTTCGGCGAAGATGCCCGTTCCATGATCCGCGTCGCTCTGGCCATGCTCACCCACGACAAGGCGAAGTACATCGCCCTGGTGGCGGGCATCGCCTTCGCCAGCCTGCTGATCAGCCAGCAGTCGGCCATCTTCTGGAGCGCGATCCGCAGCAGCACCTACGGCGTGCGCAGCGCAAGCGCCGCCGACATCTGGGTGATGAAGCCCAACGTGGAGATCCTGGATCTGGCCGATCCCATGCGCGAGGGCGTGGTGAACCAGGTTCGCTCGGTGGAGGGTGTGCACTGGGCCGTGCCGTACTACCAGGCGCTGGGCATGGTGCGCACGCGACAGGGCTCGTTCCGACCGGTGCTGATGATCGGCGTGGACGACTCCACGCTGATCGGTGCACCGAGCGCACGCATGGTGATGGGCGACGTGCGGGCGCTCGATCAGCCCAACGCGGTCATCTTCGACGTGAGCGGCTACCAGCAGAACTTCCCCGATCTGCCGGTCGAGATCGGCGTGGAGGTGGAGATCGGCCAGACGCGTGCGGTGGTGGCGGGCTTCTGCAAGGCGCCGCCGGCGTGGGGCGGACAGACGGTGCTGTACACCAAGCGCTCGCTCGCCGTGCAGATGAGTCGCGAAACCGAGAACACCGTCAGCTTCGTGCTGGCCAAGGCGGAGGATGGCGCGGATCCCGACGCCGTGGCCGCGCGGGTCGAGCGTGAAACCGGCTTGAAGGCGCGCAGCAGCGCGCGCTTCAGCAGCGAGATCATCGAGTGGATGCTGAAGTTCTCCGGCGTGGCCGAGTTCTTCGGCGTCACCATCCTGATGGGCGTGGTGATCGGCATCGCCATCGTGGGGCAGACCTTCTACCTGTTCAGTGTGGAGAACGTGAAGCAGTTCGCCACGCTGAAGGCGATCGGCGTGGGCAATCGCAGCGTGCTGGGCATGATCTTCCTGCAGGCCTCGGTGGTGGCGGTGCTTGGGTTCGCCATCGGCGTGGGTGTGGCCAGCCTGTTCTTCGCGTACTTCGGTCCGGGCACCGGTGGCCTGCGCGGCATGAACATGCCGTTCGCGGTGTTCGCGGGCACCGGGGTGTTCATCTACATCATGGTGGTGGCCAGCTGCTTCCTGTCCATCCGCCGCGTGCTCACGGCCGATCCGGCCATCGTGTTCAGGAACTGACCCATGACCACCGAAGGCCAGGGCGTGCACTGCGTGGACCTCGAACGCTCGTTCGAGTCGGGTGGCGTGAAGCAGCATGTGCTGAAGCGTCTGCGGTTCGACGCGGAGCCGGGGCAGCTCACGATGCTCATCGGCCCCTCGGGCTGCGGCAAGACCACGCTGATCAGCATCATCGCCGGGCTGCTGGGTGCGCAGAGCGGCCACGTGCGCGTGCTGGGTCACGAGGTGCTCGGCATGGACCCGCAGCAGCTGCTGCAGATGCGCTTGAAGCGCATCGGCTTCGTGTTCCAGCAATACAACCTGATCTGGGGACTGAACGCCGCCGAGAACGTGGCCGTGCCGCTGGTGGCAGACGGCATGCGGTGGCCCGAGGCGCAGGAGCGCGGCGCCGCCATGCTGCGCGAACTGGGCCTGGGCGAGCATGTGCACAAGCTGCCGCGGCAGCTCAGCAGCGGACAGCAGCAGCGCGTGGCCATCGCGCGTGCGCTGGTGCACGACCCCGATCTGCTGCTGTGCGACGAACCCACGGCGGCGCTGGACGCGCGCAGTGGCCATCAGGTGATGGAACTGCTGCGAAGCGTGGCGGTGCGCCCCGGCCGCGTGGTGATCGTGGTGAGTCACGACCAGCGTGTGTTCGGTTTCGCCGACCGCATCGCCGAGATGGATGACGGCGTGGTGATCCGTGTGGAGGATCGCGTGCCCAATCCGAACGCCTACTCTTCAGGTCACCCATGATGATCCGCCGCCTCGTTCCAATCATCGCCGCCGTGTCGCTGGGCTTCGCCGTGGCGGTCACCTGGCTGCTCACGCCAAGCAGCAGCGTGACCGCGCCGCCCAATCAGCCCGCGCGCAGCACGCTGAAGGAAGGCCGCATCGCGGGCCTTGGCATCGTGGAGCCGCGTGGCGAATGCGTGGCCGTGGGCAGCGCCGTGCCCGGCATCGTGGACATGGTTCTGGTGAAGCCGGGCGACACCGTGAAGGAAGGCCAGCCCCTGTTCAAGCTGGAGCAGGCCGAGCGACAGGCCGAGGTGGAGGCGCGCATGGCGGCGCTGCAGCTGGAGGAGAGCAAGCTGTCGCGACTCGAGGCCCAGCCCCGACCCGAGGACGTGACGCCGCTCGAGGCACGCGTGCGCGCCGCCGAGGTGGAAGCCAAGCGTGCCGAAGGCACCTTCGAGCGCGTGAAGACCGCGCGCGACGCCGGTGCCGCCAGCGTGGAGGACATGGAGCAGCGGCGCTTCGCCATGCTGATGGCGCAGGCCATGGTCGATCAGATGAAGGCCGAGCTCACGCGCCTGAAGAACGGCGCCTGGAAGCCCGATCTGGAGGTGGCGCGGCGCGAGGTGGCTTCCGCCAAGGCCGCGCTGGAGAAGGCGCGCGTGGATCTGGAGCGCCTCACCGTGAAGAGTCCCACCAACGGTTCGGTGCTGAAGGTGGATGTGCGCGCCGGCGAGTACGCCACGGCGGGTCGATTGGACAGCGCCATGGTGACCGTGGGCGATGAGGGGCCGCTGCATGTGCGCGTGCAGGTGGACGAGGACGACGCGGCGCGCGTGAAGCCCGGATCTCCCGCGGAGGCCTTCACGCGCGGTCGGGATCCCGCGCATCTCACGCTGCGCTTCGTGCGCATCGATCCGCGCGTGGAGCCCAAGACATCGCTGCGCGGAATCGTGACCGAACGCGTGGACACGCGCGTGCTGGTGGTGGTGTACGAAGTCGTGAAGACGGAGGGGTCCGTCTACGTGGGCCAGCAGGTGGATGTGTTCATCGACGGCGACGCTGGCGCGCCGGCTGCGCCGACCGCATCGACGAAGTCCTGACTTTCACGGACGCACGGCAAGCGCCGCATCCAGACAATCGGCCACCACATCGGCGCGCGTGACCACCGCTTCGCGCCGCACCACCTCGGTGAAACAGATGAAGCGCTCGCACGCGCCATGTTCACGCACGCGCCAGTCGGTCATGCCGTCGCCCACCATCAGGCGGGGTCGTGGCAGCCCGGCGGCGTCGATGGCGGTGGCCTTGCCGCTGTCGACCGCGCATGGCGAGGCCGGGTCGAGTTCCAGCAGGCCGTCGGCGCGTGGGCGCAGCCAGTTCGCCATCACATGATCGGTGCGCAGGCCGAGTCGTTCCACCACCGGCGCGACCCATTCGCGACAGCCGCCGCTGACCACCCACACCCGATCACGCATGTCCGAGAGTCGCTGGCGACCTCGCCACACGCTGTCGGTGAAGTTGGCGCACAGACGCTCCACCAGCGCGGGCAGCATGCGCGCATCGAGCGCGAGCAGATCCAGCCGCTGTCGAAGGCTTTTCTCGATCGTCATGGCGCCTTCCATGCCCTGATTGGTGATGTGCTTGATGCGCGTCAGAAGTGCCGCGTGATCCGCACGGCCGTGCAGCGCGATGTCCGCCAGCTCGTCCAGCGCCTCCACACGCACCAGCGTGCTGTCGAAGTCGAAGATCCAGGTGGGTTGCGCCGACATGCGGCAAGCGTAAGCGCGTTGCGGTTTGCGGGCCCAACGAGAAAGCCCCCCGATGGACGGGGGGCTCTCGGAGTGAAGTCAATGCGTCAGGGCGAAAGGCTCAGTGAGCCTTGTCTTTCTGGAACACCCAGACGATCACGAAGAGGGCGATCAGGCCGACCAGCCCGTTGGTGCCCAGCTGCGCGATGAAGCTCATCAGATTGGCGGTGACATCCTTGAAGAACGGCACGTTGTTGCCGAACAGGATCTGCACCATCACGCCCACCGCCACAAACAGAATGGCCACGTCCACGAACTCGCGAATCCAACCCTTCACGACCTTGAAGCTTTCCATTCGCTCATCTCCATTGCGGGATCCGTCCCGCTCTTGTTGTGCGTGTCTCGGCTCCGCCGAGTGGCGGGGCATGTGGTCCACCATGGATCCACTGCGTACGCACTATGTCGGCGTGATCAGCCGTGAAAAACCAATAAATCTCGGTCGCAGCCTTCGTGTGACCCTTGTTTTCATTGCAAAAACGCCGCTTGGATCCTGAAAGCGCGTTCTTTTCTGCAGTGACACGATCAGTTCGCCTTGGCTGCCTGCATCGCGACGGGCGTTGCGGGGTTGGCCTGCGCCAGCAAGCGGTGCGGCAGCTCGCGTGACGGCTCGCGTGCCGCCGCTTCGGTGAGCAGTCGGGTGGCCTCGGTCTTGTCGCCACGCTCGAGCGCGGCCACGCCGAGCAGCAGCCAGCCGTCGGCGCTGCCCGGTCGGCTCTGCGTGAGCGATTGACCGGCTTCGATCATGCGGTTGGTGTCGCCAAGTCGCATGGCGCACATCCCCAGGATGGTGGCGTTGCGACCGTCGTTGTCGCTCTGCCCACGCATCGTCAACATCAGGTCGCGTGCCTCGCGTGGGCGATCCAGCATCAGCAGGCAGCGGGCATGCAGGCGCACCATGTCGGGACGCTTGCTCGCTTCGGTCATGGCCTCATCTTCCAGCGCCGCGATGCAATCCGACCACTTGCCCTGCTCGAAGCGCGTGGCGGCGATCTCCTCCATCAGCTGCTGCGCCTTGGCGGGTTCGGTGCGCAGGCGTGCCATGGCCAGCCATCGCGCGCGGCCATCCAGATCGCCACGCTGACCGGCCAGATCGGCGCGCACGCGATCCAGCACGGGGCTGAACTCGAAGGTCTTGTTCACGGCATCCAGACGCGCTTCGGCCTCGGTGTACTTGCCGGCGGCCACCAGCGTCTCGCACTCGGCGGCCACATACTGCAGCTGCGAAGGCGCCAGTTCCGCCGCCTTGGCGTACTCGGCCACGGCCTTGTCGAGCTCGTTCCATCGCTGCAGCACGATGCCCATGTAGTAGTGCGGTTCAGCCGCGGTGGGGGACAGTTCGGCGGCCTTGGCGAAGCTCTCGCGCGCCAGATCCACGCGCTTCATCTCGAGCAGGATGCGGCCGCGCAGCAGCGGGTAGCTGCCGTCCTTGGGGTAGCGGGAGATGGCCCTGTCGATGTGCTCGAGCGCCACCTCGAACTGGCCGGCATGGAAGGCCTGCAGCGCCTGGTCGTACATCACCTGCGTGTTGGCGCGGTCGTAGCGATCGTGCGCATCCAGACGCACCTGCTTGGAGTGCGGCGTGGAGCATGCGGCCAGGGCAAGCGTGCACAACGCGATCATGCATCGATGCATCGTCATGGCTGTGTCTCCTTTGGGGTCGATGACTCCGGCGCGGAAACGGGTTCCGTTGCACCGGCAGACTTGGTGGGCGCCGCAGTGGCGTCCTTCGGCACGCCCTGCGGGAAGCCGAGCAGCATGCCGTTCTTGCGGATGTAGTCCGGCATCATGTCGAGCGAGTCCAGCTTGCTCTTCCATGGACCGGCGTTGTCGGTGCGGATGTCCTCGCGCAGCTGGATCATGCTGGGCAGGTTCGGCGTGACGCGCAGCGCCTGATCGGCGTACAGCAACGCCTTGGCCTTGTCGCCGGCGCGCCAGGCTTCCATCGCCTGCATCTGGTAGTTGCC
>RFQW01000061.1 GCA_009924765.1 Planctomycetota bacterium
TACGGACAGCGACATCGTTTCGAGCTGGAATGTGCCGCGCGCGTGGCGAAGGCGCTGGGTGCCGAGAGCCATCGCGTGGCGCACATCGACCTGGGCGCCTTCGGCGGCAGCGCGCTCACCGCGGACATGGCGGTGCCCAAGGATCGCGATGTGGAACATGCCCACGACATCCCCATCACCTATGTGCCCGCACGCAACGCCGTGTTCCTGACCATGGCCATGGGGCTGGCCGAGACCGTTGATGCGCGCGACCTGGCGATCGGCGTGAATGCGCTCGACTACAGCGGCTATCCCGACTGCCGGCCGGAGTTCGTGCAGGCGTTCGAGCAGCTGGCCAACCTTGGCACCAAGGCGGGCGTGGAGGCGGCCGCGCGAGGCGAGCGCTGGTTCAGCGTGCATGCGCCGTTGATGCAGTTGACCAAGGCCGAGATCGTGAAGCTGGGCACCGATCTGCGCGTTGATCTTGGCATGACCACCAGCTGCTACGACCCGCATGCCGACGGCACGCCGTGTGGCCACTGCGATGCGTGCCTGCTGCGCGCGAAGGGTTTCGCGGAAGCCGGCGTGCGCGACGCGCGTGCGCGTTAGCCGCAGGGGCCGAAAGAGAGCATTGCGATCGCTGCATCACCGAAGTCGACGACCGCGCTTCCGTCAAGGTCGGCCACAGATTGGCCTGTCGCACCGAACTCGAGCATGATGAGAGCGAGGTCCCCAAAGTCAACCTCATCACTGCCGTCAAGGTCGGCTCGACAGGGCAGGCATCGAGGGAGCAGCCTTCGAGTCACCGAACTCGACAGGCCGAGCGGATCTGTCGCCGTGAGCGTGAGTTCGTAGGCGTAGGTGCTGCCTGCACAAGGCGTGGGCTCAATTTCGATGATCGATGTGCACGCCGACGGCCCTCCCCAAGGGTGCGAGTGCGAGTCGTGCAACAGGCTGAGTTGCCACTGGCAACTCACTTGCTGGCCGTCGGGATCGAATACGAGCGGATCTACTTCGAGCCCGGCAGGATTTGCCGCGTCGTATCGTTGCCCGTCGCGAGGGCTCTCGAGCGTGATCTCCGGAGGTTTGTTCCCGGGCCAAATGGGAATCATGCTCGATACCTCAGCTCCGGCCGCATCGCGCACGGTGAGTTTCACCTCAGCCCGCGACGGTCCTTGTCCAGCTGCACCGAACGAATGAGTCGCGATCGGGGTTGATGCGTAGGTTCCGTCTCCAAAGTCCCAAAGGAAGCTGAGCGCACCACCTTCGGGGTCCTTGCTTGCCGATCCATCGAACTGGACGGTCAGAGGCACGCTTCCGTACGGGATGGAGGTTTTCGCCATCACGTTGGGAGGCCGATTGCCGGTCGGCTGATAGCGAATGCGCACAAGTTCGCTGAATCGAGCTGCGTAGAGTTGTCCATCGATTGGGCTCACGCCGAGCCACATCACGACGCCCGCTGCCAAATCAAACGGGGTGACGCTCCGCACCCTGAGGTCTGGGCCAAGTTCGACGGCTCGGATCCATTTGGCCGTGTAGTCGCCTATGTAGATGCGATGGCGCCATTCGTTGGGCCAGTCCGCGGCATCGACCTGGGGCCCTGCGACGATGCATTCGCTGGTGAATGGATCGCAAATTCGCGGGAACGCAGGATCGTCGACCGTTCGCCACGCCACTGGGCCTGAGGCCGAGGGAACCCGAGCTGCCACTGCAGAGGTTGGTGGTTGCGGCATGTCGAGAATGGGCGGAGTGTGACGAAACTTCGGTGTTTGTGTGGATCCGAGAATTGCGGGGTTCGAGCCCGTATACGCAACAACGCCATCGATATTTGGACCGCTCTGTCCAATGCTTTCGAGACAGATCGAATGCGCTCCTGCCGACAGCGGAATGTTGATCACGAGCCACTGCCAGAGATCCCAGCGCGAAGTGGTTCCGAACGATGGCTGCGCTACCGGGCTACCGTCGATCAGCAGACGCATTGTGCGCGAGGTCTCCGCTCCAAGGGCGTACCGGATCGCGATGGCGGTTGTTCCTACAGTCGGCGCGGTCACGATCACTTGAGCCGATTCGCCAGCATCTGCGATGAAATCCACATACCCCCGCCCCGAGTAGCCGCCATGGGATCGCGCGTAGATTCCTGAGGTGATCGTTCCGTCTTCGATCTGTACCAGCACGCGTCCGTCCACCCAGTGGGATGCGTTAGATGGTGCGAGAAGATCGACGAATGGAATGCCACCGTTCGAATCCCCCGGTGCGGCATCCTGATTAATGGTTCGAAGGCCATGAAAGATGGATGAAGCGGGGCTGTTCGCAACATAGGTCATAGGCGTGATGCCCTCATACAACGGCCAGCCCAAGTTCATGCCTCCGGTGGTGATGAGGTCAAGCTCTTCACGGTCATCCCAGCCAACATCGCCGACAACCAGCGTGCCCGGGTTCGCGGCACTTGGATCATGGGCACCCGTACCGGGTAGGCGTGTCATTCGGTAGGGATTCCGCAGGCCAAGCGCCCAGACCTTGCTGCGCGGTGCATTGGGTGCGGTGGCATCGAAATACGGATTGCTGGGAACACCGAGGCCAGTGTCCGGATCGAGGCGAAGTATCTTGCCGCTGAGGTCATCGATCAGCTGAGCGCGAAACGCACCGACGTGACTCTTACTTCGCAGCGTTCCGTCAGCGATCGCTTGTGTCGTGTATCCGTCGTTTGTCGGACCCTCAAGGCCACGGTCCACGTACCACGGAGAGGCGGAGTCTCCAAATCCGACGAGCAGTGTTCCATCCTCACCAAAGATCAACGAGCCCTCGCCATGACAACGGTTTACAAGGGGGAATCCATCGCTGGCATCTCGACCAAGCAGAACCTTTCGGCTGTTTGGATCGGCCGTGCGCCAACCGCTCTCGCGAGTGATGCGGTAACTGGCGAGGCGCGAGATCGAGGCCTGCTCTGGAATGGAGTTGGCGGCGTTGTAGTTCGGCGTGCCGCCGCGCAGAAAGTGCTCTCGGTCGACGGCGTAAAGAAGATAGACCAACCCACTTTCGGCAAAGTTTGGGTGCAGGGCCAATCCAAGAAGTCCGTGATCGCCCCATCGACCTACTTCATCGCTCAGATCGAGGACTGGCTGGCTCTGTCGTGACCCGTCGGCCTCGACACGCCAAACCTTGCCTCCGTACTCCCACGCGAGAAGCGCTCCATCTGGAAGGAATTCGGCTCCAACCACTCCGCTGAAAGATCCCCCGAGCTTTTCCACGACAAATCCCGGGGGAGGGGCGGAGAGTGCCGGAGCCGCCATGGCTACTGCAAAACTAAAACCGATCACCCGGAGCATTCGTGAAATCATAAACCGTGTCGCCATGCACGCAAGGACATGTTCGATTTTTCGACAAAGAATCAGTGGCCCGTCAAATCAAGCGTGGGCCGCCTGTTCAAGTTGTTTGCCTCTGGATCGCGTGCGCGTTAGCCGCAGGGGCCGAAGTCAAGCATCAGCAGCGCGGCGTCGCCGAAGTCCACCAGCTCGCTGCCATCCAGGTCGGATGGCTGCGGGCCCACTGAACCGAAATCCAGCAGCAGGAAGGCGATGTCGCCGAAGTCCACGAGGTCGTTGCCATCCAGATCGGAGCGGCAGGGTGTTGCGCCCGATCGGAACGAGAACGAGAACGCGCCACCCGCCGCGATCCACGATGCCGGACCCGCATCGGCCGGCACGCGCGATTGCCCGGCCCAGTCATCGCCCCAGGCGATCACCTGACCCGTGCGCAGCAACGCAAGCGAGTGGAACTCGCCCGCCGCCACATCGACCGCATCCACCACGTCGGGTGGAACGCCATCCAGGCCCACTTCGGCCAGACCCCACGCCATCGCGGTGCCATCGGCGCGAAGCGCGATGGTGTGGTAGCCGCCCGAGTCCATGTCGACGAAGTCGTGCACATCCGCGGGCACCATGCCCTGACCGTAGTGCGGATAGGCATCGTCGTACGACTGGCCCGCGCCCCACGCCACGATGTCGCCGTTGGCGAGTCGCGCAAGCGAGTTGGCCTCGCCGCCGGTCACCTGCATCGCATTCGAGACGGTGCCCGGCACCGTGCACTGGCCAAACGCGTTCCAGCCCCAGGCACGCACCGAGCCGTTGGCCAGCACCGCCAGCGTGTGGCGCCGGCCGCCGCTGGCCGACACCACCGGCCCCAGATTCGACGGCACATTGCACTGACCGTAGCCATTCGAACCCCAGCAACGCAGCGAGCCGTTGGGCAGCAGTGCGATGCTGTGGAAGTACCCGGCGGCAACGCTGGACACGGTTCCAAGGTTGGCGGGCACGTCACGCTGTCCCCACGAGTTGATGCCGAAGCAGTGCACCATGCCCGCCCCATCGAGCGCGATGGAGAACTGGTAGCCGCCATCCACCATCACCATGCCGCGCGTCAGCGCCACCTGGCCGTACGAGTCGTCGCCCCATGGAATCACCGCGGCGCACGCATCGGTGCAGCGCGTGCGCAGCGATGGTGAAGGCATGGCACCGATGGAATCGCCCACGAAACCCACGGTGAGCCAATTGGCGCCATCCGGATTGGCGTACGCCACGCGGATCGCGTGCATGCCCGCCTCCAGCGCCACCGATCCGAAGGTGCGGTACTGCATGTCGGTGCCTGGGTTGTCCACCACCAGCACGTCATCCACCCACAGTTTCGCGGGGCCATCGGACTCGATGTACAGCGTGTGCATGCGGCGCTGATCCGTCACCGCAAAGCCCTCGAGCTGCGCGCCGACCTGCGCCACGCGTCCGCTGCCGGCGAACGGCCCCTGACTCCACGGGAAGTCCACGGTGGGAACCACCTCGCTGGCGTAGGGCGTCATGGCCGCGAAATCGGGCAGTTCGCTGGCCGACCCGATGTCGTAGTAGGAGATGGTGAGGCCCGGAATCACGCCACCGATCTGCGTCGCCGGCAGAGCCCGCTGCACATCCACGCGCACGGTGGCGCTGTCGGTGCTCGTGTCGGTATCGCGCGCCATGTAGTGGAAGGTGCGCACGCCGGGCTTGGCATCCGGCGCGAAGGTGATGCGCACCGCGTCGCGGCCACCGGGACCGCCACCCGGAAGCACCGTGAGCGCATCGCCCATGCTCGAGCTGGCGTCGCACGAGGCGATGGCAAGCGGTTCGGCGTTCGGATCGTCGTCGTTCGACAGCACATCCATCTCGAGCGTGCTGGCCGAACCTTCCATCACATCGAAGTGATCGTCGTTGGCGAGCGGCGGCAGCGGGGTGCCGATCTGCAGGGCACGCGCGATGGCCGAGCGCAGGTTGATGCGGCCGTAGCCCCACAGTTCCGTCTCGCGCGAGCCGCCCCACATGTCGCAGGAGAACTTCAGGATGTGTTCCGACTGCTCCGCGGTGATCGAGGCGTTCACGGAACGGATCAGGCCGAGCGCACCGGCGGCCACGGGCGATGCCATGCTGGTGCCGCTCCAGGCCTCGTAGCTACCGTTCATCACGGTGGACAGGATCGCCACGCCCGGCGCGAACACGGTGACGCCGCGCCCAAAGCACGAGAAGGAGGCGCGATCGTCATAGTCATCGGACGCGCCGATCACCATCACGCTCGGCAAGTCCCACGACCACCAGTTCTCCGCGCTGTTGCCCGCCGACCAGCACAGCGACACGTTCATGGCATGCAGCGCCGCGCCCGCATCCTCGTGCACCTGCCCGCCGATGCCGCTGAAGCTGCAGTTCACCACCGTGGCGCCGTGGTTTGCGGCCCACAGCACGCCCTCGATCAGGTCGTCCTCGTAGGCCGAGCCGATGTTGTCGATGGTGGCGCGCACGGGCAGGATGCGGAAGTTCCAGCCCATTCCGCTCACGCCGTTGGCGTTGTTGCCCAGTGCCGCCGCGCAGCCGGCCACGTGCGTGCCGTGTCCCTGCGAATCGGTGACCCGTCCGCCGTCCACCTCGGCGGTGTCGGTGTAGGCGTTGTAGCCGGGCATTCGCGTGCCCAGATCCGAGTGCGGATTCACGCCGGTGTCCACCACGCCGATCACCACCTCGTTGCTGCCGGTGGTCATGTCCCACGCTGACGCGCTCTCCATGATGTCGTGATGCCACTGATTCGGGAAGTACGTGTCGTTGGGCACGCCGGTGGGAAACACCAGCCAGTCGGGTTCCACATAGGCGAACGCGCCGGAGGCCATGAGTTGCGCCGCCACCGCGCGTTCGGCGGTGCCGGGTGTGGCAGGGCCCCACGGCGTGTCGATCACCAGCACGCCGATCTGCGGAAGGTCGGAACGGATGCTGGCGCCGGCATCGCTCACAAGCTGCTGCACCTGATCGCGCGTGACCGTGGTCCTGGGCTTGGCGAACAACCGTCCACAGAAGCTTCGTTCGGCCGGGATCTCGCGGAAGGCATCGGGCCTTGGACCTGCCGCTTCGGCAGAGAGCGTGCAGGCGAGGCCAAGCAGGGCGATCAGTCGCGGCGCAAAGGTCATACGCGCAACATAGCCCGTGCGGCGCGCGTGGCAAAGCACAAATCGGCGCCCCATCATCGAAATTCCGGGCCCAACGCCGCGGGTGCCCGCGTGGCGCTCAGATATCGAGGTTCTTCACCTCGAGCGCGTGCTTCTCGATGTAGTTGCGGCGGCGCTCCACGTCCTCGCCCATCAGCACCGTGAACAGCGCATCGGCGTTGCTGGCCTGGTCCCAGGTCACGCGAAGCAGCGTGCGGCGCGCGGGATCCATGGTGGTGTCCCACAGCTGCACCGCCTCCATTTCGCCCAGACCCTTGAAGCGCTTCACCTCGATGCCGCGGCGACCCACCTCGTGCAGCTTCTGCAGGATGCTGGGAATGTTGGGCACCTCCATCGTCTCGGCGGGCTTGCCCTTCTCGCCATCCACGGTCCACGCGTACTTGGTGGGCAGCTTCTCGCCCGTGATGCCCTCTTCCTGAACCAGCGACCAGTCGTCGGAGCTCAGGCCCACCTTGGCGATCTGCTCGAGCAGGCGCTCGATCTCGCGGTTCTCGTGCAGCACGCGCAGCGTCGCGCGCTTGGCGGGCTCCACCTCGGTGCCGGCGGCACCCACATCCACCAGCGTCAGGCCCAGCTCCTTCACGCGCACCGCGGCCTGCGCCTCGGTGTGGAACAGCTCGTCGCCTTCGCGCCACGCCAGCTGCCAGCCCGGCATGCGGCCCTTGCCCTCAGGATCGGTCGTGCGCGCCTGGAGCAGTCGCGGGAACTCGATGCCGCGGTACAGGCTGATGCGCGTGAGTTCCTCCAGGCGGTTCAGGTCGCGGATCAGGCGGCGCAGCGGCTCGCCCTGCACGGTGGCGAAGGCCTCGCCCTTGTCGTCGCGCAGGCTCAGCGTGGCGTTGCTGCGCATGGCCAGCTCCACCAGCACCTCGTTCATGCGATGGTCGTTCAGCACGTACTCCACGGTCTTGCCGCGGGCCACCTGATACAGCGGGGGCTGCGCGATGAACACCTTGCCCGTGCGGATGAGCTCGGGCATCTGGCGGAAGAAGAAGGTGAGCAGCAGCGTGCGGATGTGGCTGCCGTCCACGTCGGCGTCGGTCATGATGATCACGCGGCCGTAGCGCAGCTTGCTGGCGTCGAAGTCCTCGCCGATGCCGCACTGGAGCGCCTGGATCAGCGTGCGGATCTCCTCGAAGGCGAGCACCTTGTCCAGGCGCGCCTTCTCCACGTTGAGCAGCTTGCCGCGCAGCGGAAGGATGGCCTGATGCACATGGTCGCGACCGCCCTTGGCGCTTCCACCTGCGCTGTCACCCTCGACGATGAACATCTCGGTCTTCTCGACCTCGTTGCTGCTGCAGTCGGCCAGCTTGTGCGGCATGCCGCCGCTGTCCAGCGCGCCCTTGCGCTTGATCAGCTCGCGCGCCT
>RFQW01000601.1 GCA_009924765.1 Planctomycetota bacterium
CCACTACCGCTACGAACACGGCATGGCCGTCACCGTGGGCGGCCGCGAGGCACCGCAGATCGGGCCGGGCCTTGCTGCATTCCGCTCGGAAATTCCCGCTGGAAAGCGCGTCACCACCTTTGCGCGCTTGCTGCAGCGCATTCATGATGAGGTGCCCGCGATCCAGCGCCTGCGCTTTGTCACCAGCTACCCGCGCGACTTCGGGCGCGACATCCTGGAAGTGATGCGTGACTGCCCGCGCATCTGTCGCTATCTGCACGCGCCCGCACAGAGCGGCAGCGATCGCATCCTTGGATTGATGAACCGCGGCTACACGCGCGCCGAGTACGAGGCATTCGTGCAGGGCGTGTTCGAGGTGCTGCCCGATGCCACGCTTGCGGGCGACATCATCGTGGGCTTCCCCGGGGAGACCGATGCGGACTTCGAGGCCACGTGCGACCTTGTGCGCACGCTGCCGTTCAAGAACAACTTCATCTTCAAGTATTCGCCGCGACCGGGCACCATCGCCATCGATCGATTCACAGACGATGTGCCCGATGAAGTGAAGCGTCTTCGCAACAACCAGTTGCTGGCGCTGCAGACGCACACCAGCGAGCGCGTGCACGCGGCATGGGTGGGCCGCACGGTGCCGGTGCTGGTGGAGGAGTGCTACGCGTCGAGCGCTGCGCCTGCGCGCGCCGCGGGCGGCGTGGAGCTTCGATGGGAATCACGCGAAGCCGCGCCTGCACGCAAGGCGTTGCGTGGGCGAACACCAGGCGACTTGATCGTGGCGATGGATGCGCCTGCAGGCACCGCGCCCGAGTCGCTGATCGGGCAGATCGTGCATGCACACATCACGAATGCCTCGGCGCTGCTGCTGCACGGCGCGTGCGTGCCGGAAGCCGTTGCGGCGCGGTGAAACGGTAGTCCTGTAAAAACGGCCTTGGGGATGCCTGAATGCCTTTTTTTAGGAAACGGCGTGCACCTTCGGTCAGCGCACCCCCATTTCGCCACTTTTTCGGCTTCATGCACTTTCATCGCAACCCGTAGAAGCGATCGTTCGGAAGTTCACTCGACGAGGCTATGACCGACTGGAAGAGTGTCCAGAAGGTCGAGAGGGAGAAACCGCCTCGTCAACAACTAGATCCTCCTGAAGAGAGGGAAAGGGAAAGAGATGAAGAACTATCTCGTCGCTGCTTCTGCTATCGGTATCGCCGCGTCCGCCTTCGCAACCGTGAGCACCACGCTCGTGGCTGACACCTACATCGTGAAGGA
>RFQW01000602.1 GCA_009924765.1 Planctomycetota bacterium
GCGCTGGACAAGCTGGACGAATGGCAGAAGCAGCGCGAGACCATGGAGGAAGCGGCCATCGAGGCGATGCTTTCGGACAGCTTCACCGCCGACACCATGAAGCAGATGGAGTCGCAGTACGCCAAGCTGAACAGCGACAGCGCCTCCGACATTGCCGCCACCGCCGGCATGCCGGATCTGAATGCTCCCGGCAACAGCATGACGATCGACCTGTCCAACGGTGGCGAAGGCATCGACCTGAGCGAGTTGACTGGTGGCGAGGGCATCGACCTGAGTGAGTTGACCGGTGGCGAGGGCACGATGGTGTTCTCGTCGATCAGCACCGACACGCCGGATGGTGCCGCGATGTCCGGTGCCGTCGCATCGAAGGCCATCGTGATGGTGCGCGGCGATGCGAGCGACAACGCCATGAAGAGCACCACGATCCAGGCCACCGCCATTCGGGTGGTCGCTTCCGGAGATGGCGGGCCCATCGAGGTATCCGCTCCGGCACCCGACGCGAACGCCATCACCGGCGCGGTGGCGGCAGCCAACGCCGCCGAGCTTGCCGACAAGATCGCGGGTACGACGGCCGTGATGGGCAACAATGAAGACATGCCCATGCCGGCCATGTTGGGTGGTGGCGGCGTGAAGCCGCTGAGTCGGCAGGACATCGAAGCGCTTCGCACGCGTCTTGCTGTGCAGGAAGCGCAGCGCGCGGTGTGGGAAACGCTTGCCGCCGATCTGCTGCAAGCCAGCGCCGAGTGGATGAAGACAAGCGCCGAAGGCGACATGATGCCCAAGCCAGACCAGAGCCCCGAGCAGTGAGCAGTTCGTGCAGGCACGCGCCGCACACCGTGCGGAACTGGGGCGCATCGAGGACACGTGGTTCGACAACGTGAAGGCCGGCGTGCAGGGCGTGGATGCTGCGGCGCTTGAAACCGCCCGCTCGCGCCGCGCGCTGCAACGCGCCATGGAATGCACGCGCGGCGGTGGCATGTTGATGCCCGACATCATCATGTCGCGCTGGCTGCGTGTGGACCTGGACAAGGCGGCTGATGCGCTGTCGCCTGCGGGTCAGGCGAGCTGCGCGGCACCGTTGCAGGCCTGGCGCTCGCAGATGCTGACCGAGCTCGCCACCACACAGGCTCGCATGGACGACATGGCCAAGATGCAGATGTCCATGATGACGTATGAGACCGTGACGGATGATCAGGGCAATACCAACGTTCGGATGGGCATGAGCGTGGACCAGACACAGTCCGACGCGCT
>RFQW01000603.1 GCA_009924765.1 Planctomycetota bacterium
GAGCCTGTACAAGACACTCTCGCCAAACGCGCACCCACAGTTCGAGACCATCCTGAAGCTGGTGCGGGCCTTCGGCCTGATGTTCGAAGTCAAGGTTGCACCCAAGGACGTTCGCCGACGTGCGGCCGCGGCCATGGCGGCACCCAAGCGTCGCAAGACGGTGCGCGCCGTGGCGCAGACGCGGCGAAGGTCGGCGTAGCGGAACTCACGCGGTCAATGCATACCGCGCTCCGTGCACCGAACGGAAGCGGCTCACTGCTGCAACTTGTCCGCATCCACCGCGTCCTGCGGACGGCCGGTGGCGCGCTTGTTGCGAATGAGATCGTCCCTGGAAATGAATCGCACTGGCACGCCTGAATAGTCACCCGACACGGCCCCTGTGTTGACCCGCGGCCAGTCGACCCCGTCGATGGACGTGAGAATGTCGATGCGTCCAGGCGGATAACCCAGCTGGACAACTTGATCCGGCTTGGAGAAATCGGCCACCGTCAGTTTCAGCGACTCGAATCCGAATCGACGCAAGGCCTGCATCACGCGCTCGGCGTTCGCTGCGGAAGCGTGCACAAGCACGTCAAGATCGCCGGTGTACCGGACGATGCCGTGGAACGCGAGGGCGATGCCCCCGACCACCACATATTCAACCCCGCTTGCGTTCAACGACTCGAGCCACTCGCGCCAGTCTTGGTTGTGGGCCATCGCGCTCCTCCCTCAGGCGGTCGGCGGCTTCCATGCGTTCCCGCGGCGACTTGGACATCCAATACGCACGGTCGCGATGCTCCGCCGCCGCATCATGCAGAGGCCGAACCTCAACGGGCCAGGAATCTCGCGGTTGGTCGGCTTCCTGCATCACTTCATTGTAGGGAGTTGGCACGGAATTCCGAGGAAACCACGCCGCGATTCGCTTACCCTCGACCGCAGCAAGTCAGGAGATTCAACGCCATGACCCCCGTCACCACCCCCCACCCCGCCGGCATGTCCAGCAAGGACATGATCGACGCCTGCATGAAGCACAGCCTGTTCTCGTGGAGCGCCACGGGCAAGGTGGACCCGATTCCGGTGGCGCGCGCGGAGGGCATCTATCTGTATGGCCCCGAGGGCCAGCGCTGGATCGACTGGAACAGCCAGCTGATGAGCGTGAACATCGGCCACGGCCACCCCAAGGTGATCAAGGCCATTCAGGATCAGGCCGCGCAGTTGGCCTACGCCTACCCCGGCATGGCCACCGAGATTCGCGCCAAGCTGTCACTGCG
>RFQW01000604.1 GCA_009924765.1 Planctomycetota bacterium
CAGCTACAAGATCTTCCGCGGTGTTGGCAGTGCATCCGCGCAGATTGGAGGCGTGACGGCCCCCGCGCTCACCTTCACCGACACCACGGCGGTGCCTGGCACCATCTACACCTACGCCGTGAAGGCAGCGGGCGCGACGGGCGTTGCCGACAGCGCGGCCAGCGCAACGGCGTTGGGCTATCGCGCGCTCAGCGCACCCACATCGGTGGCCGCCACCGACGGCACCAGCACCGCCAATGTCACCGTGACCTGGGTGGCCAGCACGGGCGCCGCCGGATACAAGATCCTGCGCGCCATCGGCAGCGCAACGGCCACGCAGATCGGCACAACCACCTCCGCGCTCACCTTCTCCGACACCACTGCCGTGCCTGGCACGCTCTACAACTACTCGGTGAAGGCAACAGGCGCCGCCGGCGTGGCCGAGAGCGCGGCGAGCGTTGCCAATTCGGGATACCGCGCACTCAGCGCACCCACATCGTTGGCCGCCAGCGATGGCACCAGTTCCGCCAATGTCACCGTGACCTGGGTCGCTTCGGCCGGCGCCACCAGCTACAAGGTTTTCCGCGGTGCAACGCTGGTGAACACCGTGCCTGCACCGGCGACTTCCTATGCCGACGTCGCTGGCGTGGCAGGAACCGCCTACGCCTACACCGTGAAGGCCGCAGGCCCCACCGGCGTGAATGACAGCGCCGCAAGCAATGCCGACAACGGCTGGCGCAACCTGGCTGCCCCCACCGGCCTGATCGCTTCCGACAACCTCACCTCCAAGATCACGGTGAGTTGGAGCGCAGTCTCTGGCGCAACGGGCTACAAGCTGTACCGCGGCACCTCTGCGGGCTCGCTGACGATGATCGCCGCCCTCACCGCGCTCACCTTCAACGACACCACCGCGGCTGTGGGCACCACCTACATCTATGCCGTCACCGCACGAAGCAACCCGGGCGAGAGCGCCCGCAGCGCCACCGACACCGGCGTGCGCGTGGCCGGCTTCATGACCGCGGACAATTCCAAGCCGACCGATCCAGGTGACGGCAGCTATTCGCCAAACACCACCGAGGCGGTGACCGAGGAACCCGAGATTGCCCCGATGGGCGTGCAGCGCTACCTGCAGGTGATCGCGATCACGCGCGATGCCGCGCAGGCTTGCGATGCCGAAGCCGACGCGCAAACCACCGCTGGCAACACGACCGAGGGCGAGGCGACGGACGGCGAGAGCGCAGATCCCACCAACGCCCCCGCCATCATCGAC
>RFQW01000605.1 GCA_009924765.1 Planctomycetota bacterium
TCGGGCTTCAAACCACGAGGCGACACGGCATCCACGGGGCAACCAAGTTCCGCGGCCAGCATACGCTTGACCGCGATCAGATCGATCAGCGAGCGATCATCGGCAAGTTCGACCAGGCAATCAACATCGGAACCCTCTCGCGCCGTGCCACGCGCCACGGAGCCGAACACGCCAATGCGAATCACGCCGCGCGCCTGAAGCGAAGGGCGGATGCGTTGGATGGCTTCCAGTGCCTGCGCGAGGGTGACCATGCGAACAGTCTAGCGAGGGTGTGTGGCCGCCCTGCCCCCTACCGCTTCATCGCCAGCACCAGCACGCCCGCGCCAACCATGGCGATGCCCAGCCAGTCGCGGCCCGACGGTCGCTCCTGCAGGAACACCACCGCGAACAGCGCCACCAGCACCAGGCTGAACTTGTCCACCGGCGCCACCTTGGACGCCTCGCCCACCTTCAGCGCGCGGAAATAGCACACCCACGACACGCCGGTGGCCACGCCCGACAGCACCAGGAACGCCAGGGTGCGCCCAGGCAGCGTGGCCGGATTGCGCCACTTGCCCGTGGCGAACACGAACACCGCCAGCAGCACGATGATCACCGCGGTGCGCACCAGCGTGGCGAGGTCGGAGTCGACGCCGTCGAGCCCGATCTTGGCGAAGATGGCGGTGAGCGCGGCGAACACCGCCGACAGCAGCGCCCATGCGAACCAGCCTGGCAAAGCCTCGATCATGCGCGTGCATCTCCTGCGTTCCCGGGCATCGGGAAGCACGGGCCGCAGCATAGCCGTGGAACCACCCGTCGCCCGCGCATCACGCGAACATCGGCGCAAGCCGGGCGATCGCGGCCTGATAGTCCGTGTGGCTCACCGACCCCCGTTGCGCGCGCAACGCCTTGATCTCGTTGGCGGCGGCAAACAGCGCCTCGGTCATGCGGATGGTGCTGGGCTGGTAGTTCATCTTCAGGCGCGGCCACAGCCGCTGCAGCGTGTCGCTCTGCGCCCAGTTCAGGAAGTTGGCCAGCCACACCTGCACGCCGGTCTGATCGTGCGCACTGATGGTGTGGTAGTCCTCGAAGATCTGGAACACCGAGATGGCGAACGCCACCTGATGCATGTCCTGCGCCGAGTGGATGGCCAGATCGGGATACATCTCGGCGGGCAGCGAGCCCAGGCGCTCGTAATCCTGCGCAAGCCGCATGTTGGGCGTGATCCACAGATCCTTGATGATCTGGATGGTGGACAG
>RFQW01000606.1 GCA_009924765.1 Planctomycetota bacterium
AGCATGCTGACCCGTGCGGCCAGACGCGAGCCCAGCAGCGCCACGGCACCGCCTGCGGGGCTGCTGGCGATCAGCACCGATCCTTCGGGCAGTTCGTCGCGCGTCATCGTGGGAACGCCGCGCTGTTCCACCGAATGATCGAGGCCCGTCTCAAGGATCACCAGCTGCACATCGCCTCCCAGCATCGAGCTGGCGCGGGCGATCTTGGCGTTGTCATACAGGTCGATGCGCGAGTCGATCTCGAAGGTGACCAGCGTGCCGCGCGATGCGGAGGCGGGGCCCTGCAAGGCGGCGGTCGCCGATCCCTGCGCAGGAATCTCGCCCGGATCGACCGAGACCACCTTGCCCCACTGGATGCCACCGAGCGTGACGGGTGTGCCGGGTTGAACCCCGGTGACATCCTGTGACACGCGGAACGCCAGACGGTACCGGGTGCGGGAATTCCAGTCGATGTTGCACAGCACGATCAGCACCGCGGACACGCTCAGCACGATGCTGAGCAGGTAGAACCCCACGCGCGCCTCGCGGAGTGGATTGGGTTCGTGCGCGGGCATCGAGGGCCGTGCCGGTTACTGGCCTTCGCCGCCGGTGCTGGCCGGGGCATTCAGCACGTCGTACAGGCGTCGCTGCGCCTGCTCGTAGCGGGCCATCGCATCCACCACCTCGCGCTGCACCTGCATGCGGAAGGCGGCGTCGCTTTCCAGCTTGCCGGGCATCTTGGCCACGGCCTGCTGCAGGCTTTCGCCGGCCACGCGCATGTCGTCGGTGGCCATCGCGAAGCTGCGGGCCGCGTCGTACAGGTTCTCGTGCGCCACTTCGCCGGGCTTCGGCTGGTACAGCAGCTTCCACGGACTGTGACGCACCTCGATGGCGGCCAGCTTCAGCTGCGCGGCCATCTGGCGCGAATCCTCCAGGAACGCCTCCAGCGCCGGCAGGTCGCCCACCAGCGAGCGCTGCACCTGATCCAGGCTGCTGGCCAGCGTCTGCGCAGCGTCGGCGCCGCGATCCAGCAGCTTCTGCACGGCGGGCATGCTCTTGTCCTTGAATTCGCCGGTGATCGAGCGGGCGTTGGCCAGCGTGGCCAGCGTGTCGTCCATCAACCGGTTGATGCGCGGCTCGTTCTCCTGCAGCATGCGATCGGTGCGATTGAGCAGGCTGGCTGCGTCGGTGATGGAGGTGCCGATGGGCTTGCGCCAGTTCTCGTAGTCGCCCTTGAAGGCGGCCACCGTGGCGTTGA
>RFQW01000607.1 GCA_009924765.1 Planctomycetota bacterium
ACCAACGCGGGCAGCGACCTGCCCGCCATCCGCACCTGGCGCCACGACCTGAAGAGCGACACTCGCTCGCCCATTCCGCTGGCGCAGTGCAGCGAGGCGGCGTTCCTGGATGCCTCGCACCTCGTGTTCACGCGCCTGCAGTTCCAGGGCAGCCACACCGACCGCTACAAGGGCGGCACCGCGCAGCAGCTGTGGAGCTTCACGCTGCCCACGCCCGATGCGACCACCGCGGAGGCATCGCCGCGCACCACCGACTACGACGGCTCCAGCCGCCGCCCGCTGGCGTGGCGTGATCGCGTGGTGTTCACCAGCGATCGCAGCGGCCGCATGAACCTGTGGTCGATGAAGCCGGACGGCACCGACCTGAAGCAGCACACCACCCACGCCGACTTCGACATCGGCAGCAGCTCGATCGACGGCGACCGCGTGGCGTACCAGCTGGGGCCCGACCTGCACGTGTTCGACCTGGCGAAGGGAACCGACACCACGCTCGACATCCATCTCACCTCCGACTTCGACCAGATGCGCGAACGGTGGGTGAAGGACGTGGCCGGCGCCGTGAGCGCGGCGCATGTGTCGCCGGACGGCGATCGCGTGGCGTTCACGCTGCGTGGCCGCGTGTTCGTGGTGCCCGTGAAGCAGGGACGCACGGTGGATGTGGATCATCGCACGGGCATCCGCTACCGCGAGGCCACCTTCATGCCCGATGGCAACCGCCTGGCCGCCATCAGCGACGCATCCGGCGAACTGGAAGTGACGCTGCTGCCCGCCAACGGCGTGGGCGCGCCCGAGCGCAAGAGCGGCGGCAGCGACACCGTGCGCTGGCTCGCCACGCCCTCGCCCGACGGCAAGCGCATCGCGCACACCGACAAGAAGCTTCGACTGTGGGTGCTGGATGTGGACAGCGGCACGGACACGCTGGTGGAGGAGAACGGCGTGGATCAGCCCACCGACCTTGCGTGGTCGCATGACAGCCAGTGGCTGGCCTATGTCTCCCCCGCCGCCAACATGAACATGCAGGTGCGCCTGTGGCCGGTGAGCGGTGGCAAGTCCATCGACGCCACCACCGATCGCTACGACAGCTTCAAGCCGCAATGGAGCGTGGACGGCAAGTTCCTGTACTTCCTGTCCAACCGCAGCTTCAACAGCGATGTGCGCAGCCCGTGGGGAGCGCGCGCGCCCGAGCCGCACTTCGCCGAACCCGGCCTGATCTACGAGCTGGCGCTGAAGGCCGA
>RFQW01000608.1 GCA_009924765.1 Planctomycetota bacterium
CGTCTGGCGGACGAGGCGCCCGAAGGCCTGTCCTTCAAGCAGGGCACGCTGTACCCGATGTTGCGCACCATGGAGGCGGAGGGCCTGGTGGGCAGCACCCTGGTGCCAAGCAACGAGGGGCCCGCTCGAAAGTGCTTCACGATCACCACTGAAGGCCGTCGCGTGCTTGCCACCTGGGTGAGCGCGTGGAAGCGCACGGGCCGCTGGATGAACCGAGTCATTGGAGACATCGATGCAACACGTTGACCTGATCGCCGAGTACCTGCTGCAGCTCCAGCGCGAACTGGCAGGTGTGGACGCCGCCGTGGCGCACGACGCCCTGGTGGACGCCGAGGCGCACCTTCGCGCGGCGGTTGCGGCCGGGAAGACGCCCGCCGCCGCCGTCGACGAATTCGGCACCGCCTCGGACTTTGCTCGCGCCTACGCCGGCGCTCCGGCGCTCGTCGATCCTTCGGCGGTCGAAGGTGCTGGCGCGACCCGTTCGGGCTCTTTGGCCGCCGATCGCGCGTCATCGCGTACCGGCACGCTGGCGATGCTCGCGCGATTTCCGGTGCTGGGCGTTTGGTTCCAGGCCCGTGCCTGGTCCAGCCTCTTCTACTTCCTGCTGCCGTGCTTCGTGATCGCGGTGGCCACCTTCGTGTGGGTGGTGTGCGTGGGGTCGCTGGCGCTCGGCACGCTGCCGATCATCGTTGGCGTGCCGCTGGCCGTGTTCCTGCTTGGATCGGTACGTGTCATCGGCCTGGTCGAGGGCAAGGTGGTGGAGTTCTTCCTGGGCGTGCGCATGCCGCGTCGTGTGCAGCCGGTACAGGTGCTCACGCCGCTCGGTGCCGTGGCGCAGATCAGTTTCTGGCAGCGCATTGCCTGCTGGCTGACCGATGTGCGCAGTTGGCTGTCGCTCGGCTACCTGCTGGGCAACTTCTTCGTTGCCACGGGGCTGTTCACGGTGTTCGTGACGCTGGTCGCCATGGCGTTCGCTCTGCTCGCCGTGCCGGTGGGGACTGCGCTTGGCGTGCCTGTTGTGCAGATGCATGGCGATGACGCCGAGGTGTGGTTTCTGTGGCAACGCATCCAACCAGACGCGAACGGTACGGTGCACCTCTCGGCGGCGATGTGCCTGCTTTCGGGCGTGCTTGGACTTGCGCTTGCCACTGGCACGCTGTGGATGGCTCGTGGCACAGGGTGGGTGTACGGGCAGGTGGTGAAGGCCATCCAGGTGGCCAAGCCGCAGGCGGT
>RFQW01000609.1 GCA_009924765.1 Planctomycetota bacterium
TCTACGGCGTGCTGGCTGCGGCGCGGCCAGTGCTGTACGTGGGCCCGCGCGAGAGCGAGGTGGCGCGCGTGATCGAGGAGTCGAAGTGCGGCCTGGTGATCGAGCAGGGTGACTCGGCAGGCCTCGTGAAGGCCATCCAGATGCTGCATGCCGATCCACGGCTGGCGCAGGCGATGGGGCAACGGGCACGCGAGGTCTTCGAGCGCACCTTCACCCGGTCGCATGCATGCGAGCGTTGGCTGCGGCTGCTGCAGAACATGTGATGCACCCGCGGCCACCAAGGGCTCGCCATAGACTGCACGCGATGATGCCACGGGTCGATTCGCATCCAGCGCGCCGCACCGAGCGCATGCATGCATGGGCGTGCCGCGCATGAGCGTGGATCACCCGAGCGTGGTGGTGATCTACCACTTCTACCCGCACTACCGAAAGCCGGTCGTCGAAGCGCTTGCGCTGAGCTCGCGCGCGGACTTCACGTTCGTTGGCGACGACCACGAGTACCTGCACTCGATCGAGCCGGCCACGCTGGGGCCCGATGTGCGCTTCCGCCTCGCGCCCACGCATCACCTCTTCGGTCCCTTCATGTGGCAGTGGGGCGCCATCGCGTGGGCGGTGCGCTCCGGCTTCGACACGGTGATCATGCATGCGGTGCCGCACTGGCCGTGCACATGGATCGGGGGACTGCTGGCGCGCATGCTCGGGCGAAGGGTGTTCTTCTGGGGGCACGGTTACCTGTCGCGACCACGCGGATTGAAGGGGCTGCTGCGGCGCCTGTTCTACGCGGTGCCGACCGACCACATGGTGTACAGCCGTCTTGCCAAGGCGTATCTGGTGGCGGCTGGATGGCCCGCCGAGCGTGTGCACGTGATCTGGAACAGTCTGGACACCGAGGCGCAGGCACGCGTGCGAGAGGCCCACACGCCGGAGCGCACGCGGCGCATTCGCTCCGAACTGTTCGGTGAATCCGACACCCCGGTGATCATCTGCACCAGCCGCCTCATTTCGATGCGAAGACTGGACCTGCTGCTGGAGGCGGTTGCGCGACTTCGCGACGGCGGAACGGCCGCGAATGTGGTGCTGGTCGGCGATGGCCCCGAGCGTGCGGCGCTGCAGGTGCAGGCGCAGCGGCTCGGCGTTCGCGTGCACTTCGAGGGCGCGTGCTACGACGAGGCGCGGCTGGGGGCGCTGATCATGTCGAGCAATGTCACGGTGTCGCCGGGCAAGACGGGG
>RFQW01000610.1 GCA_009924765.1 Planctomycetota bacterium
CAAGCACCGCGCCGTACAGCGCCGGCACCATGCCGGTGACGCTGCCTGACACATCCAGATACACATGCACGCGATCCCCGCTAGGCGCCATGCGCCGAGTGGGAACGGTGGTGCGATGCAGCAGGGGCTGGGCACCCAGGCTTCGCATGACAGCGCTGCGGCGATCCATGGTGGGGAGGGGCGTTTCTGCCAAGTGCGGTATCGATCGGATGCCTGGCAGGCAGCCATGCTGCGAGTGTGCGCCCACGCGTTGCAGCAGCCGCGCAAGTCGTGTGGCGTTGCTTGGCGGCACGATCTTCACGGCGATGCGCTTCAGTTCGTTGGCCAGCGAGCGGCCGCGGATCGGATCGGTGGGTTGTGGCCAGCGTTCCACGATGCGGCGCACTTCGCTCAACAGTGCGGGTGACCGGATCTCAAGTTGCCCCGCACTGGATGCGCCGTCGGATTCGTCACGGTGGTCGCCGAGCAGCGTGACGCCCTGCAGGATTTCCGGTGTCAAGGTGCGCTGCAGCGCATCGCGCAGTTCGTCGTAGCCCACGCCCTGCGGCGTGTACAGCTGGGCGTACAGCGACTGCAGGTGCATCAACTTGGCCGAGTACAGCGGCTGCGGCACCACACCCGGTTGCCCCGGCTTCCAGCCCCGGCTGGGCCGCAGCAAGCACTCCGGAAAGCGGTCCTCGCGATAGAAGTCGGTCATCAGCGCCGTGCATGAGCGATCGGGTAGCAATTGGCACAGCATGGCGTTGATCACTGCATCGAACACCAAGTTGTCCAGCGGTGTTGCGCGCGGATACAGCCGTGTGTGTCCAAGCACCACGTGATGCAGCTCGTGCAACGTGAGCATCACCAGTTTCTCGGGGGTAGCGGCATGCTCGTTGACCCACTGAGGATTCAGCAGCAAGCGCGGCCGAGCGCAGCACTCCACCGCGGCGGTTGGAACGGCGTCGGTCTCCTCGATGGAGGCGAGTTCCAGCATGGCTGGCAGGCAGAAGCTGCCCGATGGAAAGGCTTGCAGCAGGCGTTCGGTGAGCGACGAGGTGGTGGCGGTCATTCGTTTGGATTCCAGGAAAGGGGCGCGAGCAGCGTGATTGAGCGCAGCAATCGCTCTTCACTGACGGCGGGCGCTCGATCGCGCATGAACACGCCGCCGTTGCAGCGCACCAGCACGGCCAGCACCAGCAGTGGCTGGTCGGTGAGACCCGGCAGGCTTTCGCCGGCAGCGTTGCTGTG
>RFQW01000062.1 GCA_009924765.1 Planctomycetota bacterium
CCAGGTTGGCACCAGCGATCGTGATCGCCGTGCCGCCAACCAGCGGACCGGAACTGGGTGACACGCTTGCGATCGTTGGCACAGGCACATAGGTGAAGCCACCCGCCTTCGTCGCCACGCCGCCGACCGTCGTCACCACCACACTCTTCGCACCAGCGGTGCCCGCTGGTGCCGTCGCGCTGATCGACGCAGCGCTCGCCACCACGCCGGTGGCGGCCTTGCCGTCAATCGTCACCGTAGCACCGGCAAGATTGGTGCCAGTGATGGTGATGCTGGTGCCACCAACCATGGGACCCGAACTTGGCGAGACGCTTGCAATCGTTGGTACTGGCACGTAGTTGAACCCGCCACCGATCGTTGCCGAGCCGCCGACTGTGGTCACCACCACGTTCTTCGCACCAGCCGTGCCCGCCGGAGTCTTTGCCGAAATCGACGAAGCGCCAGCAACCACGCTGGTCGCCGCCTTGCCATCAACGGTCACCGTGGCGCCAGCCAGGTTGGTGCCCGTGATCATGATCGCCGTGCCACCAACGAGCGGTCCAGCAATCGGCGAAACACTCGCAATCGTGGGCGCCGCCACGTAGGTGAAAGCGCTCGCCTTCGTCGCCGATCCACCAATTGTCGTCACCACCATGTTCTTCGCCCCCACCGTGCCCGCAGGCGTCTTCGCGCTGATCGATCCAGCCGTTGACGTGACGATCGATGCCGGTCTGCCGTCGATCGCCAGCGTGGAACCCACAAGATTCGTTCCTGCGATGGTGATGGTGGTGCCACCAACCAGTGGACCGGAGGCTGGCGACACGCTGCTGATCGTTGGAGATGCCACATACGCAAACGCCCCGACCTTGGTGGCTGTGCCGCCCGCCGTGGTCACCGACACATCCCGCGCTCCGGCCGCCCCGGCCGGCGTCTTTCCAGTGATGGAAGTGGACGAGACGACCAGTGCCGTCGCCGCAACACCACCCACCTTCACGCTGCTGGCACCGTTCAGGTTGCTGCCCGTGATCGTGAATGGGGTGCCACCGCTTGCCGGACCAGTCGCGGGACTCACGCTCGCGATGGCTGGCGGCGGCACGACGGAGGTGAATGCAGCCGCGCGCGTGGCCGTGCCACCCGCGGTGGTCACGGCGACATCCTTCACGCCCGCCGTGCTGGCCGCCGTCACGGCCTTCACCGAGGTGGACGTTGCGACGATGCCCGTGGCCGACACGCCACCGACCTTCACCTGCGTGGTACCCGAAAGATCCGTGCCGGTGATGGTGATGGTGGTACCGCCCAGCGTGGATCCCGACACAGGCGTCAAACTGCTGATCACCGGTGCGGCAACCACCGCAAGTCCATGGAAACCGCCTGCACCAAGCTGGATCACCGAACTTCGCGATGCCATGGGCAGCAGCGCCATGCGCGAATTGGGATCACCCCACTCGATGATCGAGCCGTCCGCCTTGCGGGCCAGCGAGTTCGAGTAGCTGCCCACGATCTGCGTCACCCCGGCGTTCGCTGTGCTGGGGACCTTCGCCTGCCCCTGTTCATCGCTTCCCCACGCGATCACCGATCCATTGCTCTTCAGCGCCAGACTGTGGTAGTACCCGGCAGCCACCTGCGTCACGCCGGTTGTGGCGGCCGCCGGCACGGTGCACTGACCGTTCGCGTTGTCGCCCCAAGCCAACACGGCACCCGTGCTCTTCAGCGCGATGTTGTGAAAGACACCGGCGGAGACCTGCTTCATGCCGGTCGCCGCAGTCGCAGGAACGGTGGTCTGCTTGTTGCTGTTCGAACCCCAGGCCACGATCGAGCCATTGCTCTTCACCGCCACGCTGTGCGCATAGCCGCCAGAAATCTGCGTCACGGCCGACTTGGCCACGGCGGGCACGGTGGATGCGCCCTCGCCGTTGTAGCCCCACGCAAGCACCGAACCATCCGACTTCAGCGCCATCGAGTGATACAGGCCGCTGGCGATCTGGGTGACGCCCGACGCCGCCCCAGCCGGCACGGTGCACTGGCCGGATGCGTTGCTGCCCCATGCCAGCACGGCTCCGTTGCTCTTCAACGCCACGCTGTGCAGGTAGCCGCCCGCCACCTGCGTGACGCCCGATCCGGCGCCAGCCAGCGCGTCGCTCTGTCCCATGCCTTGATCACCCCACGCGATCACGGCGCCGCTTCCGGCGGCGAGAGCCGGCGACATCACCGAACACAGCAGCGCCACGATCACCCCGCACCACGGCAGCGGCGCATGCGCGCGCCGCAACACGCACGCGCGGGCAATGGAAACGATGCGCGAGAACAGGGACGGTGTGTTGGCTTGATGCATGGCGGATGCTCCAGGGAAGGGTGTCGATCAATCGCCACAAAACGAGGCGGCCGGGCCGGTGCCCAGTGGGCCTCAGTCCTAACCCACACCTTCGCACGTGCAACGAAAAGTCCCCGAGGTGCGCCCCAACCTGAAGCGAACCGCAGCGCAGCGCCGTCACGAACCATTGATCCACACGCGCGCACACGAGCGGGGCGTGGTCGCGACGGATGCGCCAACGCCACAGCACACCTCCCTCATGCCACGCGGATTGCGTTGGTCACCAGTGCATCCGGGCCACCCGGCGCTTGCCTCAGCGCCCCGCGGTCACGTACACGGGCACGAACTTCGGCTTCACGCGCGCCTCGAACTCGCCACGGAACTTGTTGACGATGGTTCGCACCGCCCAGTTGTTGCCGTCGGCGAGGCCGCAGATGGTGGTGCCGGGCGTCAGACCCATGCTGCCAGCCACCTCGAGCAGCAGGTCAAGATCCGCGCTGGTGCCATCGCCGCGCTCGATGCGCAGCAGGCTCTTCAGCATCCAGCCGCTACCCTCACGGCATGGCGTGCACTGGCCGCAGCTCTCGTTCTTGAAGAAGCGCGCGATGTTGCGCGCCACAGCCACCATGTCGGTGTCCTCGTCGAACACGGTGGGGCACGCCGTGCCAAGGCCCAGCACCTGGTAGTCGCGGCCGATGTCGTAGTCCATCGGAGCGTCGAACTGGTCCGCTCCCAGCACGCCCATGCTCACGCCTCCGGCGATCGCGCCCTTGAACTTCTTGCCGTTGCGCATGCCGCCGCAGTAGTCGTTCACCAGCTCGCTCAGCTTCACGCCAAGCGGCGCCTCGTACACGCCGGGGCGATTGACGTGCCCGCTCACGCCCATCAGCTTGGGACCGAAGCTGGGCATGCCACCCGGGTGTCGGCTCTGCGTGCCGATGCCCTTCCACCAGTCGGCGCCGCGCTCCACCACGTGCGCGGCGGCTGCGAGCGTTTCGACGTTGTTCACGATGGTGGGCCGACCGAACAGGCCCTTCACCGCGGGGAACGGCGGCTTGATGCGCGGCCAGCCGCGCTTGCCCTCGATCGCCTCCAGAAGGCCGGTCTCCTCGCCGCAGATGTATGCACCTGCGCTGCGATGCAGGATGCAATCCACCGCGAACTTGCTCTTGCCCTTCAGCAGCCCCTGCTTGCCGAAGATGCCGCCGGCGTAGGCCTCCTCGATGGCCTTCTGCATCACGCGCGCCTGATGGTGATACTCGCCGCGGATGAAGAAGTAGGCCGTGTCCAGCTGGCAGGCGTAACAGGCGATGGCGATGCCCTCGAGCACCTGGTGCGGATCGAAGTCGCACAGCAGGCGATCCTTGAAGGTGCCGGGCTCCGCCTCATCGCAGTTGATCGCCAGATAGCGACGACCACCGTCGATCGGTGCCAGGAAGCTCCACTTCAGGCCGGCAGGAAAGCCTGCACCGCCTCGACCACGCACGATGGCGTCCTTGACGGTGTTCACCACCGCGGTGGGCTCCATGCTCAGCGCCTTCTCGAGCGCCTGATAGCCGCCGGTCTTCACGTACTCGTCGAAGCCGACGGTGTGACGCTGCTTCGGATCACCGAAGGGTGCGGTGGGGATGCGCTTGGTCAGGACGGGTTCGGAAAGCTTCATGGGATTCAGTTCGTTGGGTTCATGCGGTGTGGCTGATCCACCACCACTTCATCGATCGTCGTTCGTCGCAGCGTCACGCCGCCCTGCTGCACGGTTTCACTGCGTCGGGACACCTCGACCACCGGAGCGGCCACCGGCGTTCGGATGGCCTGCCACACGATGCCGATCGCCTGGCCCACGCTGCGCGCGATGCCGGGCTGCTCGTCGTGTCTGGCCACGCCCTCACTCATGCGTGACCGTGGGCGGCATTGCCCGCCTTCGCCTCGTCGATCAGCTGGTCGATCTTCTCGATGGTCAGCTTCTCGTGCAGCACGTCGTTGAACAGCGCCACGGGCGCCGTGTCGCAGCTGCCCAGACACTCCATGGTGAGCAGCGTGAACTTGCCGTCGTCGGTGGTCTCGCGCGGCTCCAGATCCAGGCGCTGCCGCACATGATCGAGCAGCTTCTTGTGATCGCACACCTCACAGGCGATGCTCTGGCAGATGCCGATCACGCACTGGCCAAGCTGTTCGGTGGTGAACTCGTCATAGAAGGTCACCGTGTCCAGCACGGCGGCCGGCGTGATCTCCAGGAACTTGGCCACCTCGAGCATCGCCTGATACGGAATGAAGCGATGCTCATGCTGGATCTCATGCAGGATGGGCATGAGCGCGCCGTGCTTGGTGGCGTACTTGGGCAGGATGTCCTGCGTCCACTTCGCCTGCAGCGCGGCGGTCACGTAGGGCTCGGCGCGGCGCTCGATGCGCTGCGTTGCGGAGGGCTTTGCGGTCCATGCCATGGGTATGCAGTTCCTTGACTAGCGATCCAGTTCTGCGGCGATGATGTTGATGCTGCCGATCACGGCCACCACGTCGGCCAGCTGGTGTCCCTCGATCAACTTGGAGAACACCTGATAGTTCATGAAGCACGGCGGGCGGCAGCGCACGCGCCACGGCAGCTTGCCGCCGCCACCCACCAGGAAGAAGCCGAGTTCACCGTTGGGGCCTTCGATGGCCGTGTAGCTCTCGCCCACCGGCACATCCCAGCCACGATTGTGCATGATCAGCTCGAACTGCTGGATGGTGCCCTCGATGCTGCCGTACACGTCACCCTTGGACGGCAGCACGGCCTTCGAGTCGGTGCCCACGTTCATGGGCCCCTTCGGAATGCGATCGATCAGCTGGTCGATCATGCGCGCGCTCTGCTTGAGCTCTTCCAGGCGCACCAGATAGCGCTCGAAGCAGTCGCCCTTGGAACCCACCGCCACGCTGAACTTCACCGGATCGGCGCCCTCGCCATCCCAGTTGGACGCGTAGCACAGATAGGGCTCGTCCTTGCGAAGATCGCGGCGAACGCCCGAGGCGCGCGCCATGGGGCCACTCAGGCTCCACGCGATCGCGTCGGCGTGGCTGATCACGCCAACGCCCTCCAGACGATCACGGAAGATGCGGTTCTTGTTCAGCAGACCCTCGAGGTCGGTGAGGGCCTTGGGCAGACGCACGTCGATGAAGTTGCGCACCATGCGCGCGAACTGCTCGTCATCGGGCAGGTCGCGCCAGGCGCCACCAACGCGCGTCCAGTCCGGATGGAAGCGCTGGCCGCTCACGTACTCCACGATGTCGTAGATGAATTCGCGCTCGTTGAAGCCGTACAGGAAGCCGGTGAACGCACCCAGGTCGAGGCCCGCCGCGCCCACGCACAGCAGATGGTTCTGGATGCGGCCCAGCTCCGCCATGATGGTGCGAACCACCTTGCAGCGCGGGGTGACATCGATGCCGAACAGCGTCTCCACCGCCGTGTGCCAGGCGATGTCGTTCACGATCGGGCTGACGTAGTCCATGCGGCTGGCGGTGCACACCCACTGGTTCCAGTCGTGGTGCTCGCCCAGCTTCTCGAAGCCGCTGTGCAGATAGCCGATGTGGGGCGTGGCTCGGGCCACGCGCTCGCCGTCAAGTTCCAGCACGATGCGAAGCGTGGTGTGCGTGGCGGGATGCTGCGGACCGAAGTTGAGCACCCAGCGATCGGGCGCCTTCACGTGATCCTTCAGGTACTCGGTGGTCTCGACGTCGAGGCCGTAGGTCTCGTCGGGACTCAGGGTGTAGGGCATGGGGGACGAGTATAGACAAGCCCTTGCGGTCGGTCGCCCCTTGCACCGCTAGGCGCGGAACAGGGCGCCCATGCGCTTGCCCATGATGGCGCTGGCCCCCAGCAGCGTGACCGCCAGCAGCGCCATGGCCCACACGCCCATGGCGCTGGCCACGATCTCGCCGTCGCCCAGCCGGTCATACAGGGTGTAGATCGCCTTGGTGATCGGGTAGTCGCGTTCCCGCTGCGCCAGCAGCAGGCTGTCGCTCACCTCCAGCATGCTGAAACTGAACGCGAGCAGCGCCCCGGCCACCACGTTCGCCGCCACAAGCGGCAGCACCACGCGCCGGGTCACGGTCCAGCGGCTGGCGCCCGCGTTGTGCGCCGCCTCCTCCAGGCTCACGCTGGTCTGCTCCATGCCCGCCACCGCGCTCCGCGCCACGTAGGGCATGCGGCGCACGGCGTAAGCCACGGCCAGCAGAGGAAATGGATTGGGATCGGCGCCCAGGATGTCCACCACCGACTTGAGCGGCGCATCGGCGAGCCAGGCAAGCCATCCCGCAGGCAGGATGGCACCCATCACCCCCGCCACCCCCTGCGGCATGCGACCACCGAACGGCCACTCCAGGCTCATGGCGATGAACCCGAACGCCATCACCAGCCCGGGCACCGCCAGCGGAAGCATCAGCAACGCATCGATCGCCCCGCGACCCCGCACCTTGCCCCGAACGATCAGCCTGGCCGCCACCAACCCCACCACCGTCGCGGCTGCCGTGGCGCACAGCGACAGCACCAGACTGTTTCGAATGCTGCTCACCGCCAGCGGATGGGTGAGCGCGTCACGCCAGCCTTCCACGGTCACCATCTCGGGCAGCACCGTGCCATACCACTGCCCGGGAGGCGCCAGACTGGCCAGGATGGTGCCGATGTGCGGCAGCCCGGCCACCAGCGCCACACCGCCGACCGCCACCCAGCACGCAAGCGTGCCCCACGCACCCATGGGCCGCTCCTGCCTGCGCACGCTCGCCTTCGCCTGCATGGCATGCGCGCGACCACCCACGGTCAACCGGCTGGTCACGTACAGCAGCACGGCCACGGTCAGCATCACCGCGACCAGCGCATACGGTCGCCGACTCGACTCCATGTCCTTCAGGCCCTCGAAGATCTGCACGCTGGTCACGCGTCGGTACTCGAACATGAGCGGCGTGCCGAGCTCGGTGAAGCTCCAGATGAACACGATCACAGCGCCGGCGAAAGCGCCCGGCCGCACGAGCGGCAGCGTGACGCGACGAAAGCGCGTCCAGGCACCGGCACCCAGGTTCCTCGCCGCTTCCTCGAGTGCCGGATCCAGATTGGACAGCGCCGCGGCGAGGTTCAGGTACACGATGGGATACAGCGACAGCGTCTCGAGCAGCACCACCGCCCAGAAGCCTCCGGCACCGACGAAGTCGATGCCGTGATCGACCAGGCCCAGTTTCAGCAGCAGCGCGTTCAGCGAACCCTCACGCCCCAGTAGATGCCGCAGACCGATCGCACCCACGAAGGGCGGCAGGATGAGCGGCAGAAGCAGCAGCCCCGTCAGCATCGCCTTGCCCCGGAACGCCAATCGGCTGCTCACCAGTGCCAGCGGCATCGAGAGCAGCAGCGTGCCCGCGGTCACGCACGCGGCGATCGCCAGCGCATTTATCAGGCCGGCGCGGCTGAGCGGATCACGAAACACATCCAGCACATGGTGCGCGGTCCATCCCAGTCCGTCGGAGGTGCGAAGCGC
>RFQW01000611.1 GCA_009924765.1 Planctomycetota bacterium
GATCGCCTTGAGGATTCCGGTCTGCACGCGGCCCGCGTTGGTGGCTGCGCCAAGCGGTGCGGACAGGCGCTGCCAGTCCATGTTGGGCCAGGTCTTGCGCACGGCACGCTCGAACAGCAGCAGCGCCTCGGGGTCCTTCACGTCGTCGAGATGCTGGCCCCACAGTTGCCACAGCATGTCCTTGTTGCGCAACGATGGATCCGGCGTCAGGCCGTAGGCCTTCACGAAACCATCCATGTCGCGCTGGCGATACAGCGGCTCGATGGCGTAGGGCGCCACGCGCACCGACCAGGTCTTGTCGGCGCAGAGCTTCCACAACTGCGCGGCCACGCGATCCTGTCCGCTTTGCACAAGCTCGCGCATGGCAGCGGCACTGGCCGAGCCCTCGGTGTCGCCCTTGGCCTTGACCAGCAGCGTTCGACAATTGGCAAGCACATCCACCTGCCCAGGCACCACGGGCGTTGCGGGCACGCGCACCAGCGGCGGCACGCCCTTCGGCGCGGCGCACAGCATGAGCGGATCACCGATGGTGTTGATGCGCCACGGCATGCTGAACGGCCCATCCCACTGGCGCGCGGCCACCACGAACGGCACGGCGTTCACCATGCGCTCCAGCACCTGCAGCGGTGGCACGAACGCCGACAGATACGGCTCATGCACGCTGCCGATGTAGGCGTACACGCCCGACTGCAGCCAGCGCCCGCCCAGCGTCTCCACGCTGTCGGGCTGCTGCAGCGAGAACGAGTGGATCATGTGCAGCGCAAGCGGCCTCGACAGCACCGGAATGTCGCCGGGCCCGCCGCGACTGGCCGCGGGCGTGTTGCCGGGCGTGCCAAGATCGAAGAAGTCGGCGTTGCCGGAAGTGTTGAGGAACAGCACATCGCAGTTGAAACCGCCGAGCAGCCGATCGCGCCAGCTCGGCAGCTTGGCGTCGTTGCCGGTGAACACCTCGGCCTTGAAGCCCGCATTGGCGAGTCCTGGGCCCACACCGTTGTAGCCATATGGCGCCAACTGCTGCGCATCGGTGTAGCTGTCGATCGCCAACAGCGATTCGCGGTTCAGGAACAGGCTGCTCATGGCCATGTAGGCGCTGCGCGCGGCCGCGCCAAAGATGGCGCCGCAGAAGGCGTAGCGCTTGCCGTCGGGCTGGCGACACAGCGCATCGGTGACCGCCACCGGTTCACCGGGCTTGATCGGCGGCATGCCCTGCCCCGATGGCTGCTGCGACGG
>RFQW01000612.1 GCA_009924765.1 Planctomycetota bacterium
CGCACCTGCTCGATGGGCTGCACGATGCGCCGCGACACCCACCAGCCCAGTGCAACACCCACCACGATGGCGAGTGCCAGTGAAGCGAGTGCAAGTTCAAGCACCTGCAGGAAGAACTCGCGCAGCTCGGACATGCGCATGCCCATCGCCACCAAACCTGACCGGTCCTTCAGCGTGGTCGCCGAACCGAACCAGTCTTCCACATCCGTGTGGTACCAACCGACCGTGGAGTGACCGATTTCAAGAGTCTCTTCAGGATCCTCGGCCTCGATCGGAAAGACATCGCCCTCACGATGCAGCACCTCGCCGGCGGGGCCGTGACTGGCTGCGACGACCAGTCGCCATCTGCCACCGGCAGGCGACAGGATGTTCGCCGACTTCCAATTGGAATTCACCGCCGCAAGACGCGCGAGCGTTTCGCCAAGCACCTGGCGCGCCTGTTCGCGGATCGCGGGATCGGCCATGATGCGCGCCGGCGTGAGTCCCTTGTCATCAAGTTGGACCGCCAGCATCGACACCACATCGGAGGCGGCACACTCGGTGGCCTCCAGCATCTGACCGCGGATGATGCGCATGCCCAGGATGCCCATGATGAGGGCCGCCACGGCAGCGACCAGCGCCACCACCCCCGCCACACGCACGCGCAACGAGACATGCGTCACCGTCACGCAGTGCCTCTTCCACCGAAAAAACAGCCGCCGATCGGACTTGAACCGACAACCTCAAGATTACAAATCATGTGCTCTACCAGTTGAGCTACGGCGGCGTAGATCATTTGGCAAGCGTACCGAGTTGAGCTACGGCGGCGTAGATCATTTGGCAAGCGTACCGCGACGCAGCCACAGCGCCACCAGCGCCACATCGGCGGGGTTCACGCCCGCCAGACGCGAGGCCTGACCAAGCGTGGCGGGACGGAAGCGACGCATCACCTCGCGTGCCTCCGAACGCAGGCCCTTCACCTGCTCGGGATCGAAGCCTGCGGGAATGGGTGCATGCTCGCTCTCACGCTGTCGGCGAATCTCGGCACGCTGGCGCGTGAGGTAGCCGGCGTAGCGCAGATCGGTCATCACGCGATCAAGCTTGGCGCGGTCAGGCGGCGAAGCGAGCACGGCGGCCAGCTGATCCAGCGTTGCATCGGGCCTGCGCGCCCACAGCGCTGCGCTCTGACCCTCGATGCGTGCAGCTTCCAGCGCCTTCTGGATGCCCTGCAGCATCTCGCGTTCCTGCGAG
>RFQW01000613.1 GCA_009924765.1 Planctomycetota bacterium
CAACACGAACACACCCATGAAGAACGTCCTCGTCCTCGGTGCCGGAAAGATCGGCCGCATGGTTGCCAGCCTCCTCCAGGGAAGCGGCGACTACCAGGTGCTTGTCATGGATTCCCATGACGCCTACATCAAGGAGACGCTCGCGCTGTCGCCCGGCGCCAAGGGCGTGACGGGCCGCTTCGACGACCAGGCCGCCGTGGACAAGGCGCTCGGCGGCCAGTGGGCCGTGGTGAGCTGCGCGCCGTTCTTCTGCAACCCGATGATCGCCGAGCGCGCCAAGGCCAAGGGCGTCCACTACCTGGACCTCACCGAGGACGTGGCCGTCACCAAGAAGGTGATGGAGCTCGCCAAGGGCGCCAAGACCGCCTTCATCCCGCAGTGCGGCCTGGCCCCGGGCTTCATCACCATCGCGGCCAACCATGTCATCCAGGGAATGTCGAACCTCCAGGAAGTGAAGATGCGCGTGGGCGCGCTCCCCGAGTTTCCCTCCAACGCGCTCAAGTACAACCTGACCTGGTCCACCGACGGCCTCATCAACGAGTACATCCAGCCCTGCGAGGCGGTGATCGACGGCAAGGTGACCGAGGTGCCGGCCCTGGAAGGGCTGGAGCACATGAAGATCGACGGCATCGACTTCGAGGCCGCTCAGGCTCTCTGGAAAGATCCCGCCTTGATCGAGATCCCGGCCCGCACGCTTGATGAGCCCAGGTGGCTTGTCATTGGCCAGATCAACCACAGGCATTGGTCTGCTGTGATCACCCTGCGCGGCCAATTGATCCGTCTCATTTCCGTCCGACGCTTTCGACCAGAAGAGGTGCAGCTCTATGAACAGTTCTGAATTTGATCGGCGCTTTGATAACGGCGATGCCGTGCTGGAAGTCCTCGATCTAGACGCTGCGCGCCGTCCGCGCCTGCAGCAAAAGCGCGTCAATGTCGACTTTCCGCAGTGGATGGTTGATCAACTGGATCAAGAAGCCACACGTCTGGGCGTCACTCGGCAATCGATCATCAAGGTCTGGCTATCTGAGCGGCTTGAGCTGCGGCAGGCATCGAGGCCTTCACCATCGGCAAGTCACCACGACTAGCGCCTTCCAGGTTCCTGCGGCCCCACCCTGGGCCAGGCACCGGAGCTGCCTTTCGGCGCTGAGCTGGGCATTATTCAGCGGGCTCCACACAAAGGGTGTTCCGAGCGCTACCGCTTCGCAGGAGCAACATCATCTTTAGGTGGAT
>RFQW01000614.1 GCA_009924765.1 Planctomycetota bacterium
TGGTGCGCTTTCGCACGCCGGATGGACCGATCACCATCAAGGACGAGATCCTGGGCGAGGCCACGCTGCCAGCGGGCGAGGTGGACGACTTCGTGATCCGCAAGGCCGACGGCTTTCCCACCTATCACTTCGCGGTGGTGGTGGATGACGAGCTGATGGGCGTCACGCACGTGCTGCGCGCGCAGGAGCACTTCAACAACACGGCCAAGCACATCGTGCTGCAGGATGCGCTGGGCTTCCGCCGGCCGACCTACGGCCACTTGCCGCTGATCTTCAATCCCGATGGCAGCAAGATGAGCAAGCGCGACAAGGACAAGGTGCTGCGCAAGACCGTGACCGATCGCAAGCTGGCCGAGCCGCCCGCGGGCACCGTGGATGCGGCGCGCTTCACGGCCTGGCTGGGCGACAAGAACACGCAGCTCGACTACGAGGAGGCCAATCGCCTGGCCAACGCGCTGGATGTGGCGCTGCCCGAGATCAACGTGGATGACTTCCGCCGCAGCGGCTACCTGCCCGAGGTGGTGTGCAACTTCCTGGCGCTGAATGGCTGGAGCCCCGGCGAGAACCGCGAGAAGTTCGACAACGCGTTCCTGACGCAGGCGTTCGATCTGTCGCGCGTGGTGAAGACGCCCGCCAAGTTCGATCGCGTGAAGCTGCTCAGCTTCAACTGCGACGCCATCACCGGCATGTCGCGCGAGGACTTCGTGCGGCGTGCGAAGTCGCACGGCGAGACCTATCACGCGGAGTTCATGCGCAAGCTCACGCCGACACAGTTCGAGTCGCTGGCGGGCGCGAGCCACGAGCGCTCGAAGACGGACATGTTCCGCGGCAACCGGTTCCTGGTGCTGGCCGACGACGCGTTCGTGTACGACGCGAAGGCCGCCGAGAAGAACCTGCGCGGCGCCGAGCCGAACGGCGTGTCGCACCTTCGCGCGCTGCGAGCGCTGCTGGCCGAGGTGAAGGCTTGGGAGCCGGCGGCGCTGGAGGCCGCGATCAAGGCCTATGCCGATGCGCACACCGAAGGGCAGCTTGGCAAGGTGGCGCAGCCATTGCGTGTGGCGGTGAGCGGCGGCACGGTGAGCCCGCCCATCTTCGACACGCTGTCGATCCTGGGCCGCGACAGCAGCCTGGCGCGCATCGATCGCGCGATCAAGCAGTTCGGTTGAACGGCACTACGGCGCGCGCCACACCAGCACGGCCACATCGCCGCGATCGTCGCGCACGGCGGG
>RFQW01000615.1 GCA_009924765.1 Planctomycetota bacterium
GCGCAGCAGTTCGCGCGCGGGGCCCTCGGGCACCACATCCAGCGCGCTCTTGGCCGAATCCACCAGCGATTGCGCGGTGGCCTTGGCCTCGTCCAGACAGCCGCTGCGGCGCAGGCGCTCGAGCAGCGCGGCACCATCGCGGCGATGAATGATCTGCAGCACCTCGCTGCGCTCCCACGGGCTTGCGCCGCGCAGCAACAGGATGACCGGCAGCGTGGTCTTGCCCTTCTCCAGGTCGCGGCCCAGCGTCTTGCCCACCACGGCCTCTTCGCCCACCAGATCCAGCACGTCGTCCTGAATCTGGAACGCGCAGCCGGTGCGCTCGCCGTACAGCCCAAGCGCGGCCTGCACCTCGTCGGTGGCGCCGGTCAACCGCGCACCCAGGCTGCAGCACGTGGCCACCAGCGCGGCCGTCTTGCGGCGCACGATCTCCATGTAGGTCACTTCGTCCAGTGTGGGATCCTCGCGACGACTCAACTGCAGCAGCTCACCTTCGCACAACGTGTTGGTGGTCTCGCCGAACAGCACGTTCACCGCCGGATCACCCACCATCGAGCACAGATGGAACGAGTTGCTGATGAGCCAGTCGCCCAGCATCACCGCGGTCTCGTTGCCGCGCAGGCTGTTCACCGTGCGGCCGCGTCGGCGCGTCTCGGCCTCGTCCAGCACGTCGTCGTGCACCAGCGTGGCCATGTGGATCATCTCGCCCACGGCCGCGCAGATGCGGTGCGCCTTCTTGATGGGCGCGCCGTCGCCGGCCCCCACCGACGCGATGCCGCTGAGCATGAGCAGCGTGGGCCGCAGCATCTTGCCGCGATAGCGCTCCACATGCTGCGCCAGCTCGTTCACCGCGGGCAGGTCGCTGCGCAACTGCTTGGCGAAGATGTCCTCCACGTCACGCAGACCACCCAGGATGGCTGCCGCAAGCGGTGCGTGACGCGTGACCGGTGAAAGGATGGATGGAGGCACCATGGCGACGACTCTAGGAGGGGTGCCCGATTATTTCTCGGCCGCGATGTAGGCGATCCAGCCGCCGCAGGCCTCGCCCACCGCGGTCTTGCGGAAGATGCCGTCGCCCTCGCCGGTGGCGTGGTCGGTGCCCTCCCAATACACGTGGGTCTTGCTGAAACCGGCCTCGGCCAGGCATTCGCGGATCTCGGGAATGGTCCACAGGCGCCAGTCGTAGGTGAACGCCTTGCGCATCTTGGTGCCATCCGGAAACAC
>RFQW01000616.1 GCA_009924765.1 Planctomycetota bacterium
CGTGATTCCCGACGTGATGGTGGAGTACGACGCCGAGAACGACCGCTATGTGGCCGCGCTGTGGGATGGACCGCTGCCGCCGCTGCGCGTGAGCCCCAACTATGCGGCCATGGCCGAGCGCCCCGATGTGGACGCCGCAACCCGCACCTTCCTGCAGGAAGGCATCCGATCGGCCACCTGGCTGATCGACGCCATCACGCAACGCCGCAGCACGCTGCTGAAGGTGGTGGAGGTGGTGCTGGAGCGTCAGCGCGACTGGTTCGATCAGGGGCACGGACACCTGAAGCCGCTGCCCATGACCGACGTGGCGGACAAGCTTGGCGTGCATGTGGCCACCGTCAGCCGTGCGGTGAGCGGCAAGTGGCTGCAGACGCCGCGCGGGCTGGTGGAACTGCGCAAGTTCTTCACCGGCGGCACGGAAACGGAAGATGGTCAGAGCGTGAGCTGGGAAGCGGTTCGCACCATGCTGCAGGAAGAAGTGGACGCCGAGGACAAGGCGCATCCGCTGTCGGACGAGGCGTTGGCGGCGCGGCTGAAGGCCCGCGGCGTCACCATCGCGCGCCGCACCGTGGTGAAGTACCGCGAGCAGATGGGCATCCAGCCCGCACGCCGGCGTCGCAAGCATGGCCCCGGAGCCGCCCGATGACGGCGATGTCGGAGACGCCCATCACGGGTCTGCTGGATCGCAATGGTCCCGATCGTTGTGAAGCCATGAGCCCGGCGCAGGCACGCGCCTGGTGCCTGCAACTCACGCGCAACCGCTACGAGAACTTCCCTGTGCTCACCTCGCTGGTGCCCGCGGCGGCGCGCGAGGACTTCGCGGCCATCTACGCCTTCTGCCGATGGGCCGATGATCTGGGCGACGAGGCCGGAGATCAGGCGCGTGCGCTTGAACTGCTCGGCTGGTGGCGCCGCGAACTGCAGGCTTGCTTCGCGGGCGAGCCGCGGCATCCGGTGTTCGTGGCGTTGCAGCCGACGATCCGCGCGCATGAGCTGCCGATCGAGCCCTTCGACCGCCTGATCCAGGCCTTCGAGTGGGACAACCGCAAGACGCGCTGGGCCACCATGGACGAGCTGCGCGCCAGCTGCGCGCTGAGCGCCGATCCGGTTGGGCGTCTGGTGCTGATGACGCTTGGCGAGACGCGCACCGAGGAGAGCCTGCGCCAGTCGGACGCCATCTGCACCGCACTGCAACTGATCAATCACTGGCAGGAT
>RFQW01000617.1 GCA_009924765.1 Planctomycetota bacterium
CGGGCAGCGTGGCCACGCCCTCGCGATGCACCAGGATCGCGCCGTGCTCGCCCTTCTTCACCACCACGAAGCGAGGCCCAAGATCCAGGATGGCCTTGCCCGCACTGACGGCGTTGCGCGCCTCGGTGAGCTGCATCGCCTCCTGATCGTTCAGCACCACACCATCCACCTCGCGGAACAACGCCAGCAGTTCGGGTCGCGCCACATTGATCCACAGATCCATCGTGTCGCACACGGCGAGCGCGCGCTTGGGAAACTGTCGCAGCAGATCGAGCTGCACCGAGGGATGCGTGTTGCCAAGAAACACGAAGCGGCTGTCGCTGTACGCGGTGGGCACCTTCGGCGGCGCCTCTTCCAGCACGCCAAGCTCGGTGAACAGCGTCTCGCGGCGATTCATGTCATCGAGGTAACGGCCGCCCCACGCGAACGTGCGGCTGGCCGGACGGCGCTCGAGCCCCTCCAGGCACACGCCCTTGAAGGAGCCGAGCAGCGACGCATGGGTCTCCGGAAAGTCGCCACCCACCGCGCCCACCAGACGGACCGGCGTGAGGAAACTCGCCGCCGCGGCGAAGTAGCTGCAGCTTCCGCCGAGCACTCCTTCCGCGCTGCCAGTGGGTGCGTGCAGGGTGTCGATGCCGATGGTTCCGGTGACGATGAGCGACATGCGCGCGAGTGTAACGGTGCGCGCGAAGTTGTCGCGCGATCAGGCCGCTTCTTCGGTGGGCTTGACCAGTCCCTTCGACCAACCCAGTCCGGCCGCCACACCGCACAGCGAGCCCGCGGCGACATCGGCCGGCATGGCGCACAGGATCGGGTTCAGCGAGCCCGATGCGAACGAGGCATCGAGCGCACCGCCGACCTGTCCGGCCAGCACCAACTGCGCGATGCCGATCACGATCACCGGAGCGGCGAAGATGAGGATGGGCTGCTCGTTGGCGGCGATCAGGCGCGCGCCGACCGCAGCGGCAAGGCCTGCCAGCGCGCAGGCGCCGATGGACTGGCCCTTGGACGCGCCAACCAGCGTGAAGGCGAGCACGGCGGGCGCGGCAAGCGAGGCAAGCAGCGAGAGCAGCGCGCGCGGACGAAGCATGCCCTGCACGAAGGTCTGCTCCGGATCCACAGGCGGCACATCGGGCAGCGACCCTCCCACGCGGAACACGATCACCGACACGAACGCCGTTGCAACGCCCCACACGAGCGTCTCGGCGCCAAGC
>RFQW01000618.1 GCA_009924765.1 Planctomycetota bacterium
CTCACGGGTCCCGCTGGCCCCACTGGCGCCACTGGCGCAAAGGGTGACACCGGACTCACGGGTCCCGCTGGCCCCACTGGCGCCACGGGCGCGAAGGGTGACACCGGCCTCACAGGTTCGCAGGGAATTCAGGGCGCGACTGGCCTCACGGGTGCCACCGGTCCCACCGGCCCCACTGGCGCCACTGGCGCGAAGGGTGACACCGGCCTCACGGGTCCGCAGGGCCCCGCCGGCACGAACGGCACCAATGGAACCAACGGCACCAACGGTGCCGCTGGATCCGTGTGGCGCACCGGTACGAGTGCTCCGTCGAACAGCACGGGCGTTGATGGTGACTACTACCTCAACTCCACGACGGGTGACTACTACACGCGCGCAAGCGGTACCTACTCCCTGAGCGGCAACATCAAGGGTGCCAAGGGCGACACGGGCACCGCGGGTACCAACGGCACGAACGGCACCAATGGAACCAACGGCGCTGGCTTCAACTACGCCAGGAAGACGGCTGACACGAGCCGCGCCAGTGTCACAACGGTCGCGTCCGACGCCGATCTCAAGTTCACCATGGGCGCCAATGAGACGTGGGAATTCGAAGCCCAGCTGTATGTGAGGAGCGGTGGCGGCGGCTTGAAGGTGTTCCCGACCGGGCCAACTGGAATCGCGCTGCGCGCCCAGGTCGCGCTGTTTGACAGCGCCTTCTATGGCCCGGCCGCGTACACGCTGATTGAGGGTTACTCCGTCTCCTACGCCCCGGGTACCGGTACCACGACGGGCACCATGACGACCGCCGTCAGGACGAGGATCATCAGAGACCGCCGATCAAACTTCTCGTAGGCCAACATCGACAAGCCGATGAAGAGCACCATCAGGGTGTGGCCGAGGTCGGGCTCCTGCAGGATGAGAAACATCGGGACGCCGAGGAGCGCGGCGACAGGCACCAGGTCGCGCAGGGTGTACCCCGCCGGGCGGGGCACGCGGTTGAACCAGCTCGCGAGCGCCGCGATGATCGAGAGCTTCGCGACCTCGGACGGCTGCAGGGACACCGGACCGAAGTCGAACCAGCGGCGTGAGCCGTTGACCTCCTTGCCGATGCCGAGCACGAGCGCGAGCAGCAGGACGGCCAGCGTGTACAAGATGGGCGAGAAGCGGTCGAGGTGCCGGTAGTCGATGGAGGCGGCGATGACCATCATCACCGTGCCGAACGAGAGC
>RFQW01000619.1 GCA_009924765.1 Planctomycetota bacterium
CGACCTGCCCGCGCGCGACGGCGCCGCACCGCTGCGCGCACTGCCGGCCGCCACGCCGCTTCCATGCGAGGTGCGGTGGAAGATCGAGGCCGACGGCACGCTGCGCCTGGATGGCAAGCTGTATCAGCGCGTGCAGCGCGAGGTGTTCCAGCAGGCCATGCAACCGAAGGCGAACGCCCCCACCACCGCGACCGCCACGCGCACCACCCCCGCTTCCGGCGCGGCGCCCGCCTCCGCCGAACCCACCGGCGGCGTGGACTTCTTCGGCGCGCGCGTGAAGGGTCGCTACATCTGCTTCGTGTGCGACATCAGCGGCAGCATGATGGGCGACAAGCTGGAGGCCTTGAAGCGCGAGATCATCCGCACCGTGCGCGCGCTGCCCACAGGCACGCACTACCAGGTGGTGTTCTTCAACCACCAGGCGCTGCTGCTGCAGAAGGGCTGGACGAAGACCGGCACCAAGGAAAGCGACGCGCTGCTTGCGAAGGTGGATGGCGTTGGCTGCGGTGGCGGCACCGACCCTGTCGGCGCATTGCAGTACGCCTTCGCCGACCTCGACCCGATTCCTCACGAGCTGTTCCTGCTGACGGACGGTCAATTCGGCGCCGACCCCATGCCGCTGCTGCTGCAGGTGAACGGCGGTCCCGATCGCACGCGCATTCACAGCCATGGGTGATGACGCCGACACCACCCAACTGGAAGCCATCGCGAAGCGCTTTGGTGGCACATTCACGAAGGTGTCGGCTGCGGCGCCAGGCATGCCGACCGCGCCGCCGCGACCCTGATCACGGCGTCACTGCGCCGTGGCCACGCCGTCGCGGATCTCGTCGCGATACACGCCATCATCGATGCGGATGGGCGACACGTCGTAGGCGATGCCGCTTTCGGCGATGGCATCGCGCACGCGCTGGAAGGCCGCGTGCGAATCGGGCGCAACCTTCAGGCTGATCACCTGTCGATCGGCGCGCAGGCGCCCAAGCAACTTGGCAAGCGAAGCCTTCCAGTCATCGCTGTCCGTCGGCACCACGAGGCCACCGTCTGCACGCAGCGGCACGCTGCGGATCAGCCACTGACCGCCGCCACGGAAGCACTCGCGAATGTCGCACACCGGGCCCGCGGTCAGATCCACCGCCTCGCCGTTCCACTCGCTCCACGCGCGGCATGGTTCGTCCAGACGGTCGATCCACGGGTTGATCCAGTA
>RFQW01000620.1 GCA_009924765.1 Planctomycetota bacterium
CGGGGTGACTGACGAGAGCTTTGGCTGGCAAGGACCATGGTTTGTTTTCTCCGGTGAGCGGCGAGTGGCTAGGGAGACTAGATCGGCGAAATGGGCTGCGCAGCCACAACTCCGGTGCATTCGGCAAGCCAGCCCACGCGCATGTCGGTGGCGGTCACCGGCAGCGATGGCACGCGCTGGCAGGCAAGGCCCACACCCACGGTGCAGGCGCCCGCAGGCAGTTGCTGCAGGAAGCGGTCGTAATAGCCGCCACCCCGACCCAACCGATGACCCGCCGCATCGAACGCCAGGCCCGGCACCAGCACCACCTGCAGGCTGGAAACCGCCACCGACATGCGCACCTTCGGCACCAGCACGCCCATGGCGTCCTGCTCGAAGGCCGCCGGATCGAGCGACTGCACCTGAAAGGGTGACATGGTTCCGTCCGCTTGCGACACCGGCACCGCCACGGTCGCACCCCGTTCCAGGGCATGGGCCAGCAGCGGCCGCAGATCCACCTCACCTGGCAGGGGCAGGAACCCCATCACCACCTTGGCACCAGCCCACTGGGGCCACGCTCGGATGGCGGCGCGGATGCCGGTGGATTCTTCCGCCCGACTGGCCGCATCCATCGAACGCAGCGCCACGCGCATGCGTGTGCGCAGTTCTGCCTTGGCAAGGTCCGCTTCGTCGGCCATGCCGCAAGTGTCTCCGCTGGCGGCCTTTGTGAACAGGGGGGCCATTGGCCGCACTTCCATGTTTCTCGCTCGCCCGCTCAAGCATCCGTGCTACCTTGCCGAAAGTCTCTCACCTTCAACGCGGCCCAAAAGGGCCATCGGAGCCACCCCAGCCATGTGCGGAATCGTCGCTTACATCGGTCGTCGCCAGGCCAGCCCCATCCTGTTGGAGGGCCTGAAGCGCCTTGAATACCGCGGTTATGACAGCGCGGGCGTGGCCGTGATGGAAGGCGGCAAGTTGAGCGTGGCCAAGGCGGTGGGCCGCGTGCGCAACGTGGAGGAGCTGATCGAGAAGCAGGGCACCTTCAACGGCACCATCGGCATCGCCCACACCCGCTGGGCCACGCACGGCGGCGTGACCGAGAAGAACGCCCACCCGCATCGCGACGACGCCAAGATGGGCCACGGCATCGCCGTCATCCACAACGGCATCATCGAGAACTACGCCAGCCTGAAGACCTACCTCACCGAGAAGGGCCACAC
>RFQW01000063.1 GCA_009924765.1 Planctomycetota bacterium
GCCTTCGAGATGCCGTAGTTGGCGAAGGACGCAGCAGAGGTCGACGTCGTGGTGTTACCAACCGTGCTGTTGGTCATATCACGCGTGCTGAGCCAGTTGTAGGCCCAGCGGTTCTGCAGCTGACCATTGATCTGCAGCTTGAAGTTGCCATCGGGGCTGCTGATGAAGAAGCCGTTGTTGTAGCCCGAGGTGGCGGCCGCAGCCTGGAGGCTGGAGCGGGTGTCAGCGTCCGAGAGGACGTCCTGCACCACGCTGCGGATCTCGTCCGCGCGCTGCTCGGTCAGCCACTTGTCGCTGTTCTGCGACTTCAGCTCGGCGATCTCCTTCTTGAGCTCGGCGATCTGGGACATGGCATCGGTGTTCGACTCGACGGAAGCGGCGAAGGCCGAGCTGGCCAGCGCAGTGCCCGCGAGGAGACCAACAAACTTTGTAAGACTCATTGAGAGTGCTCCTATATGAAACTGTTCGGTCGTGGCCTTGACCCTTGGCCCGTACCTTGCGTCATCCACCTATCCGTCAGCGTTCTTACCCCGACAGGCAAGAACCGGTAGGCGTTCCCTCTATCGGCCCCTCGGGGCCGCTAGGTTGAGGGGCAGATGATAGCGAGGTGGGGGTTTCTGCAAGCAGCCTTCGGCCAAAAAGCCGCTTTTGGGGTCAAAAGGGGGGTTTTTGAGCCCCAGATGTTGTGACGCAAGTTCATGCATCACAACACCTTGTGACTATTTTGGGGACGCCTTGGTGGCAGAAATACTTTTTCGTACCCGGCCCACCCCCGCTGGCGAAAGAAATTCGAGGGCGGCGGACAGGTGATCGACCGGCCACAGCTCGATCTTGAGCCCAGAAACCTTGGCTGGGATCTGGCCCGCGGGCAGGGCGAGGTAGCGCACACCGCGTCGGGCGGCGGCTGCCATGCGTTGTTCCAGATGACTGCACGGGCGAATTTGCCCAGTGAGACCCACCTCGCCGATGGCGGCAAAGGCTGCTGGTGCGGTGCGGCCGGTTCGGGCTGCCGCCACAGCCAGCGCCACGGCCAGATCGGTGCCCGGCTCCAGCAGTTTCACCCCGCCCGCGGCCGAGGCGTACACATCCTGATCGGCAAGGCGCAGGCCGCCGTGCTGTTCCAGCACCGCCAGAAGCATGGCCAGGCGGTTGGCATCCAGTCCGCTGGCCTTGCGCTTGGCGCTGCCCAGAATGCCGGTGGCGGTGAGGGCTTGCACTTCGGCCAGCAGGCACCGGGAACCGGCCAGGGCGGGCACGGCCACGGAACCCGGGCGGGGTTCCAGCGAGGGGTCGGCGGCAAGGGTGCTTTCGTCCACCTGGTGCAGGCCGGTGCCGGTCATTTCAAACAGCCCCACCTCGAAAGTGCTGCCGAAGCGGTTCTTGATGGCTCGCACCCCCCGGTGGGCGTGGTGCCGGTCGCCCTCGAAGCTGAGCACCACATCCACCAGATGCTCGAGCAGGCGCGGGCCGGCCAGAAGACCGTCCTTGGTGACATGCCCCACGATCACCACAACGCAGCCGCTGGTCTTGGCGAAGGCGACCAGATCCAGGGCGCAGCGGCGAAGCTGGCTGGCGCTGCCCGGCACGGCATCCACATCGGCGCGGTGCACCAACTGGATGGAGTCGACCACCAGCACGGTGGGCTGCACGCGGCGGGCCTGCTCAAGCAGTCGAGCGAGGTTGGTTTCGCTCAGCACCCACAGGTGGGCGTTGCGGGTGGCCGCATCGCTGCCGTCCAGCCGTTCGGCGCGCAGTCGCACCTGATGCGAGCTTTCCTCGCTGCTGGCGTACAGCACATTGGTGCCTCGGTCGGCCAGCGAAGCGAGCGCTTGCAGCAACAGCGTGCTTTTGCCGATGCCGGGGTCGCCACCAAGCAGCACCGCGCTGCCCGGCACGAAGCCACCACCCAGCACGCGATCGAATTCCTGCACGCCCGTTGGAATGCGGGGCACGCGCGCGGCCTGCACCTGGCCAAGCGGTTCGGCGCTTGCCGGGGCGGTGATGCCGGCGGCGGCATCATCACCAAGATTCAGCGTGCCGGGCGCAGCCTTGGCCTCGATGAACTGTTCCAGCGCATCCCAGGCGCCGCAGTCGGGGCACTTGCCCATCCACTTGGGATGCACCGCGCCGCACTGGCCGCACAGGAATTGGGTTCGTGCCTTGGCCATGGAAGCGATTCTACGAGTGGCCCGTGACGCATCCCGGACACAAGGCCGTTTTTCGCCGGGTGTTTCGCGCACACGTTCATGTTGCGGGCAAACGGCGACGCCGATCGAGTCGGAGGATTCGATCGACGCCGCACTGATTGTCGGGTGGTGAGCGCGGGGCTCACGGACACACTGTAATGCGTGGGCAACCAAACGCAAGTCGAAGCCGACCGATTTCATGGTCACGCAGGCATGTGGTCGGCACGCATGCACGCGTTGCATGTGCGCTGTCGCACCTTACGATGCATGCATGCGCGCGCTTCTTCACACCCTTGATGCCCTGTGGCAACTGCTTCGCCTTGCGGTGATCACGCGCGGCAAGCTGGGTGGTCGCTACTGGCATTGGAGGCGGGAAACAGCCTTCGGAAACGATGTTTCGCGCATGCCCTCTCGCATGGATCGTGTGCGCGCCACGCTTCGCTTCGGGCACTGGGTGGGTCGCATGCGTCGGCTGTGATGCGCGACGCACCCAAAAACACAACCGCGCGCTCGATCATGGGTGCATGACCGGCGCGCGGCAGGCGAAAAATCTTTTTCAGTGCATGCTCAGCGGGCCCTGGCGGCGATCCGGAATGGCCGAATCGTCCAGTGCCACGGGGTGACGGCTCACCGTGCCGGCGCCCTCCACCAGCGGGCTGAAGCGACTGCCGATGATGCCGACGCGGTGGTTGGGGTTGGCCTGCTTGGGCAGCATGGGGCCAAGCAGATACACCGCCGCGATGCACAGCAGCGAGCCCAGCCAGATGTGATGGTTCCAGCCCATGTAGGCGAACACGGCGGTGATGAGCAGCATCACCAGCGCGGTTGGAATCATGCCTTCCCACGCCAGACGCATGAGCTGATCGAAGCGGAAGCGCGGCAGCGTCCAGCGGATCGCCATGGCGAAGGCCACCATGAAGGCGACCTTGCCGAGCATCACGCCCCACTGCGCCAGGATGAGCAGCGGGCCGCCCTGCAGCGCCAGATCGGTGGTGCCACCGAAGGGATTCAGGCTCCAGCCACCCAGGAACAGCAGGCTGAAGAACGCCGCGCCCGTGATCATGTGGAAGTACTCCGCCAGGAAGAACATGGCGAAGCGCATGCTGCTGTACTCGGTGTGATAGCCACCCACCAGTTCGCTCTCGGCCTCGGCCAGGTCGAAGGGTGCGCGGTTCGATTCGGCCAGCATGCAGGTGTAGAACAGGATCGCGGCCACGGGCTGCTGCAGCAGCATCCACATGCCGTTGCCGTGCGTCTGCGCCTTCACGATGCCGTAGGGATCCAGCGTGCCCGCGGTGAGCACCACGCACAGCAGCGCCAGACCCATGGGGATTTCGTAGCTGATCATCTGCGCGCTGGCGCGCATGCCGCCCAGGAAGCTGAACTTGCTGTTGCTGGCCCAGCCGCCCAGCGCCACGCCGTACACACCAAGGCTGGCCACCGCGAGCAGATAGATCATGCCCACGTTCACCACGGCGCCGGAGAAGTGCACGGTGATGCCTTCCACGCCAAGCTTCTTCGCAAGATCGAATGGCAGCTGCGACAGTTCCAGGATGCCGCCCCACGGCACGATGGCGAAGCTGATCATCGCGGGCATCATGATCAGGGTGGGCGCCAGCATGAACAGCGCCTTGTCCACGCCTCGCGGAGTGAACTCCTCCTTCATGATGAACTTCAGGCCGTCGGCGATGGGCTGCAGCAGGCCCATGGGACCCACGCGGTTGGGGCCCACGCGGTCCTGCATCCACGCGCTGAGCTTGCGCTCAAGCAGAATGCCGTAGGCGCAGCCGCCCAGGATCACGTGCAGCATGATCAGGATCACGAGCATGCCCGTGACGAACTGGCAGAAGGCGGGCGTGGGGGCAACCCACGAAGGCAGGTACTGGGTGAGGTCTTGCAGGCCCATGAGGGTGGGCATTCTAGGGATGCGCCGCCCGTGGGGTCAGGCCGTCACCGGTTCGGCCACCACCGCCCGCGCCGCCGGTCGGGCCAGGTGCGGGAAGTAGTCCTGGATGGCGAACACCTGCCACGGACCAGCCTTCATGGCCGCCATCGCCTGCACCGCCGCGCGCGCGCCCGCCACCGTGGTGACGATGGGGATGCCGCTGCGCACGGCCTGTGCACGGATGCTGCCCTCATCGGTGTCGCCGCCCTTGCGGGTGGCGGTGTTCAGGATGAGCGCGATCTCCTTGTTGCGCACCAGGTCCAGCACGTTGGGGCGGGCGCCTTCGCTGATCTTGGGCAGCAGGCGTGTGGTGATGCCCTGCCTGGCCAGTTCGGCATGTGTGCCCGAGCTGGTGAACAGGTTGAAGCCGATGCGGGTGATGGACCTTGCGATGTCGGCGGCGTGACGCTTGTCGCCGTCGCGCAGCGACAGGAACACGTTGCCGCTGGTCGGCAGCGTGACGCCTGCGGCCATCTGCGCCTTGGCGAAGGCGATCGGCAGGCTTCGATCCGCGCCCATCACCTCGCCGGTGCTGCGCATCTCGGGGCCCAGGATCACGTCCACGCCGGGGAACTTGCTGAAGGGGAACACGCTCTCCTTCACCGCGAAGAAGGTGCCGTCGGCGCTCTCCTGCACACCCAGTTCATCCAGCGATGCGCCCATCATCACGCGGGCGGCCAGGCGCGCGTAGGGCACGCCCTTGGCCTTGCTCACGAAGGGCACCGTGCGGCTGGCGCGCGGATTCACCTCGATCACGTACACCTGATCGTCCTTCACGGCCATCTGCACGTTCATCAGGCCACGCACGCGAAGACGCTTGGCCATGGCCAGCGCCTGCTCGCGGATGCGGCGCACGATGGCGGGTGACAGCGAGTACGGCGGAATGGTGCAGGTGCTGTCGCCGGAGTGGATGCCGGCTTCCTCGATGTGCTCCATCACGCCGCACACCACGCCGCGCGCGTTGTCGTTGCGCTGCGACAGCAGGCTGGTGCGGCTGCGCGCGTCCGGCTCGTAGTCGGCCAGCACATCCACATCCACCTCGATCGCGTCGTTCAGGAACTTGTCGATCAGCACCGGCGCGTCGGCCAGCTCGCTGGCGATCACCGCGCTGCCCATGTAGCGGCGCAGGCTGTCGGCGTCGAAGCAGGTTTCCATGCCGCGGCCACCCAGCACGTAGCTGGGTCGCACCAGCACCGGATAGCCGATGCGATCGGCGATGGCCACGGCCTGATCCAGTCCGTGCGCGATGCCGCTTTCGGGCTGACGAAGGCCCAGCTCCTCGATCATGGCCTTGAACCGGTCGCGGTCCTCGGCCTCGTCGATGCTGCCGATGCCCGTGCCAACCAGCGGCACGCCGCTCTTCACCAGTCCGTGCGCCAGGTTCAGCGGCGTCTGGCCACCGAACTGCGCGATCACGCCGGCCACCTTGCCGCTGCGGCCGGCCACTTCCACGCCGCCGCCGTTCAGGCGCTCGACCACGTTCAGCACATCCTCGAGCGTCAGCGGCTCGAAGAACAGCAGGTCGCTGGTGTCGAAGTCGGTGCTCACCGTCTCCGGGTTCGAGTTGATCATCACGCTCTCGAGGCCCATGTCCTCGCACGCGAAGGCCGCCTGGCAGCAGCAGTAGTCGAACTCGATGCCCTGGCCGATGCGGTTGGGGCCACCACCCAGGATCACGATCTTCTTCGTGTCGGTGACACGGATCTCGTCGTCGATCACGGGCTTGCCGTCCACGAAGCGCGGCGCTTCGTAGGTGCTGTAGAAGTAGGGCGTGAGCGCCTCGAACTCGGCGGCGCAGGTGTCCACCAGCTTGTACACCGGCTCGATGCCCAGCTTGGCTCGATGCCCAGCTTCTTGCGGTGCGCGCGCACCTGCAGGATGTTGTCGGTGGTGATGGAACCCAGATACAGGTTGGCCAGCTGCGCGTCGCTGTAGCCGCGGCGCTTGGCCTCGAACAGCGTGGCGCGCGGCAGGTCTTCCAGGCGCTTGTGCGCGCACAGCACATCCTCGAACTCCACCAGTTCGCGCAGCTGATCGATGAACCACGGGTCGTAGCCGCTGAGCTGGTTGATTCGCTCGTTGCTCCAGCCGCTGCGCAGCGCGTAGCGCACGTAGTACAGGCGGCCCTGACTGGGCACGCTGAGCTTGCGCGCGATGGTCTCGTCGGACAGCGGCCACACCGGCTCGCTGCCGTCGGGCATGCGGCCACCCTCGCGCTGCGACTGCAGCCATCGGTCGTTGCGATCCAGGCCGAAGCCGAAGCGCTTCACCTCCATGCTGCGGATGGCCTTCTGCAGCGCCTCCTGGAAGGTGCGGCCGATGCTCATGGCCTCGCCCACGCTCTTCATCTGCGTGGTCAGGCGCTCGTCGGCCTCGGGGAACTTCTCGAAGGTCCAGCGCGGCATCTTCACCACCACGTAGTCGATGCTGGGCTCGAAGCAGGCGCTGGTGGTGCCCACCACGTCGTTCTTCAGTTCATCCAGCGTGTAGCCCACCGCCAGCTTGGCGGCGATGCGAGCGATGGGGAAGCCCGTGGCCTTGCTGGCCAGCGCGCTGCTGCGGCTCACGCGCGGATTCATCTCCACCACCACCTGCTCGCCGGTCTTCGGATCCACCGCGAACTGCACGTTGCTGCCGCCGGTCTCCACGCCCACCGCGCGCATGATGGCGAACGCCGCGTCGCGCATGCGCTGATACTCCTTGTCGGAGAGCGTCATGATGGGGGCCACGGTGATGCTGTCGCCCGTGTGCACGCCCATGGCGTCGATGTTCTCGATGCCGCACACCACGATGCAGTTGTCGTGGCGGTCGCGGATCACCTCCAGCTCGTATTCCTTCCAGCCCAGCACGCTCTGGTCGATCAGCACCTGGCCGATCATGCTGGCCGCGATGCCGCGGCGCACGATCTCCTCCACCTCTTCCATGTTGTAGGCGATGCCGCCGCCGGTGCCGCCCAGCGTGAAGGCCGGGCGGATGATCGCGGGCAGGCCGATCTCCTGCACGAAGGTCTTCGCGTCCTCGAGGTTGGTGACGGTGCGCGACTTCGGCTGGCGCAGTCCCAGTCCTTCCACGATGTTCCGGAACACCTCGCGGTCCTCGCCGCGGCGGATCGCCTCGCGGTTGGCGCCGATCATCTTCACGCCCAGTTCGCGCAGCGTGCCCTGGTCGTGCAGCGCGCAGGCGCAGTTCAGCGCGGTCTGGCCACCCAGCGTTGGAAGCAGCGCGTCGATGGGCGTTCCCAGTTCGCGTTCCTTCTCGATGATCTTGCGCACGCATTCGGGCGTGATGGGCTCGATGTAGGTGCGATCGCTCAGCGCCGGATCCGTCATGATCGTGGCGGGGTTGCTGTTCACCAGCACCACGCGGTAGCCCTCCTCGCGCAGCGCCTTGCAGGCCTGCGTGCCGGAGTAGTCGAACTCGCAGCCCTGGCCGATGACGATGGGGCCGCTGCCGATGATCAGGATCGTGTGGATGTCGTCGCGTCGGGGCATGATTGGCGCGGGCCTCGGCGTTGGGTTGGCGGGCGTGCCGAGCGGCTCGGCACAAACGGTCCGAGTGTAGCGCGGTTGCGGGTAGATTCGGGGCGTGATCGCATCCATCGAAGGCGAATTGCT
>RFQW01000621.1 GCA_009924765.1 Planctomycetota bacterium
GGTGGACCCACCGTCGCCTGCAACTGGCCCTGTCGTTCGTGAGTGGCGTGATGCTGGGCGTGGCCATGTTCCACATGCTGCCCCACGCCGTGATGACGCGCAGCGAGGCGGGCGGCATCGACCACGATTCGCTCGACCCGATCATGTTGGCCGCCACGGCGGGCTTCCTGGTGATGTTCTTCGTGGAGCGCTTCGCGAGTTTCCACCACCACGAGGCGCCCGAGTCGACCTGCGAGCACGGCCATGATCACTCGCACGAACACGATCATGCGCACAAGCCGGTGGGCAAGATCACCTGGCTCGGCGCCGCGCTGGGTCTGACGCTGCACAGCCTGCTTGAAGGCGTGGCGCTTGCAAGCAGCGTGATGGCGGCGAATGTGCTGCATCCGGGCCTGGCCGCCGCGGGATTCGGCACCTTTCTGGTGATCCTGCTGCACAAGCCCTTCGATGCCATGACGCTCACCACGCTGTTCAGCGCCGGCGCGAAGGCTGGTGGTCGCGTGCACCTGCTGAACCTGCTCTTCGCGCTGGTGGTGCCGGTTGGCGCAGGGTTGTTCATGCTTGGCGTGGGCAGCGCCGATGCCACCACCGTGTCGTTGGCGCTTGCATTCAGCGCTGGCACCTTCCTGTGCATCGCCGGCAGCGACCTGCTGCCCGAACTGCAGTTCCACCGCCATGACCGATTCGCGCTGTCGCTGATGCTGGCGCTCGGCGTGGGTGTGGCGTGGGGAGTGGGGCGACTGGAAAGCCGCACCCACGGGCATGACCACGCGCCCGCCGCCGCGCATGACGACCACGCGGGCCACGATCACACGAACACGGAGACCCACCCATGAAGGCCGAGAAGGTGCTTGCCGAACTGAACCGCCTGCGACAGGACCTGTCGAAGGACCCGCACGACCTGGAGTGGTTCACGCTGCATCACGTGTTCTGCTTCGTCAGCTACAAGATGGGCGATTTCCAGCGCTACCTCGACGAGGCCGTGAAGCCCGGTGAGGAGCCGCGGGACTGAGCGCAAAAGCCCGCGGCCACTAGAATCGCGGCCCTCCCATGGCCGACTTCAAGAACACGCTGAACCTGCCGCAGACCGACTTCGCCATGCATGAAGGCCAACCTGTCGCAGAGCGAGCCCGCCTCGCTTGCGCGCTGGGATGCCATGGGTCTGTACGACCGCCTGGAGCGCGAGCGCGCCGACGC
>RFQW01000622.1 GCA_009924765.1 Planctomycetota bacterium
AAGGATCCACGGAGCCTTGCGACTCCGGGTGATGGCAAGTTAGGCGCGGCGACGGCGCGAGGCGAAGCCAGCGACGCCGAGGAGCGCGAGCGCGCCGGGGGCGGGAACCGCAGCGAAGGTGCTGATGCGCTGGTCGGTCGCGCTGGTGACGCCGTCCTTGATGGAGGCCGAGGCGCTCCACGAGATCAGGCTGGTCATCAGGTTGGCGTTCAGCGTGCCGGCGATCACGATGTGCGAGCACCAGATGCCGTACTGCGCGTTGGCCGAACCCACGCTGCCGGCGGTGTTGCCGCTTGCCGCGGTGACGCCGCTGTCAAAGCGGGTGTAGCCAACGGCGAGCGGAGCCAGGAGCTGCGCCTGGTTGTCCACGGACGTCGGGTCGCCGGTGTACCAGCCGGCGTTCGCCGGGATGGTGGTGGCAGCGGCCGAGGCCGGGGTGGCATTCCAGCTGGTGCCCGTGAAGTTCGGGTCGCCGTTGGTGTTGGTGGAGGCGTAGTACTCGCCACCGTACGCAGCGCCAGAGTAGGTGCCGGCGGTCATGAAGCTGTCGACCGAGTTACGGGTGGAGTTGAAGTTGGCAGCGTCGGGCTTCCACGTCTTGGTGGCAAGGCCGGCCTGCTGGACGAAGCCGCCCGCGGCCGTGGTGGACGCGTTCGTGTTGTAGACGTTGAGGAACTTGTCGCTGGCGTTGCCAACGCCGGTGTAGATGTCCACGAGCACGTTGGCGCCGCTCTGCTTGGCGAGTGCGACGAAGCCCAGGAAGCCCGCATCAGCCGAAGCGACGAGCGAAGCAGTTCCGACAATAGCGATAAATCCGATCTTCATTTTCTTTCCCTCGTTCCCGCGTGAGCGGGCAAAAAACGGTTGTGGGCCCTTTCTGTTTGGCGACCAGCCCTTGTACTGGTCGCCTTGAACCTCACTGCCGATGAGGAGAATGTGCCTCAGTCCTGGATTGAGTCAAGACATACGCGCGATTTTCAGCGCAAATCCGCCGAATTTGCAGCCTTGACCCCTGCGCAGACGGAACTTCCGCGAATGGAACGACACACCATGCAAAAGAACCACCGCCCCTGCGTGATGCAGGGGCGGCGGTGAGAAGGATCCACGGAGCCTTGCGACTCCGGGTGATGGCAAGTTAGGCGCGGCGACGGCGCGAGGCGAAGCCAGCGACGCCGAGGAGCGCGAGCGCGCCGGG
>RFQW01000623.1 GCA_009924765.1 Planctomycetota bacterium
CGATCAGCGACAGCACGAACATCACCACCAGGCGTCGCGTGGCCCGCTTGGCCGCGTCCTGATGATCGAAGAAGTTCATGCGCCGCTCCCGAACTGAACCGAGGGCACGGCGCGTGTGTCGTCTTCGGTTTCCCACAGTTCCGCCTGCGCGAAGCCGAACCAGCCGGCGACCAGATTGCTGGGGAAGGTGACCACGCGCTCGTTGAAGCGCATCACCGAATCGTTGAAGGCCTGTCGCGCGAATGCCACGCGGTTCTCGGTGGTGACCAGCTCTTCCTGCAGGGTGTGCATGAGCGCGCTGGCCTTCAGTTCGGGGTACGCCTCGATGCGCGCCATGAGTCCGCGCAGGGCACCATCGAGCGCCGAGCTGGCCACCGCCAACGCGTGCATGCCGGAGATGCCGTTGCCGCGCATGCCATCAATCGCCTGCTGCGCCGCGGCGCGTGCCTGTGTGACCGCCTGAAGCGTGGCGCGTTCATGATCCATGTAGCCGCGCGTGGCCTCGACAAGGTTCGGCACTAGGTCGTGACGCCGCCGCAGCTGCACATCGATCTGTGAGAAGGCGTTGCGAACGCGCACGCGCGCCACCGCCAGCGCGTTGTACATGGCCGCGACCAGCACGATCACCACCAGCGCGATGGCGACAGGCAGCACCACCAGGGCGATGTCCGGAGCGGAAAGGGCGGCAAGCATGACGGGATTATGACCGCGCGTGGCGGTCAGTGCGCGTGCGTGGACACACGCCCCAGGCGCGCGGCCACCAGTTCGGCCACATGCTCGATGGCGCCCGACAGGTCGTCGTTCACCACGAAGGAGTCGTACACGCCGTTGTTGCGGGCGCGGTCCATCTCGCGGCGCGCCTCGGCGAAGCGGCGCTGGATGGCCGCCTCGTCGTCGCGGCCACGCTGGCGCAGGCGATCAAGCAGCGCATCCTCGTGCGGCGGAAGGATGAACACGCCCAGCATTTCGGGCACGCGCGCGTGCACCTGCTCGGCGCCCTGCACATCGATGTCCAGCACCACCAGTTCGCCGGCGGCAAGCGACGCATCCACTTCGGAGCGTGGCGTGCCGTAGCTGCTGCGCCCGAACACCAGCGCGTGCTCCAGGAACGCATCGGCATCCACCATGCGCGTGAATTCGGTCTCGCTGATGAATCGGTAGTCCACGCCTTCGCGCTCGCCGGCGGCTGG
>RFQW01000624.1 GCA_009924765.1 Planctomycetota bacterium
GGCGAATCTATCGCGTCGTGAATTGCATCGGTTTCACGCTGATGCCGACAGCCTGGGTCACCCAACGCACAGGGCCCGACCTTTCGGCCGGGCCCTGCGACAGAACAATCTCGATCAATGCATCACTTCATCGCGCCAGCGGCAGCCGCGTCCTTCTTGGCGGGCGGCAGGATCACGGTGTCGATCACGTGGATCACGCCGTTGCTGGCCTTGATGTCAGCCGTGGTGACGGTAGCGCCGTTGTTCAGCATGACCTTGCCTTCCTTCACGGTGATCATGATGGGCTGGCCCTGCACGGTGACCAGCTCCTTGGCCTTCATCACGTCGGCAGCGCCGTTGTTGCCGGCGACCACGTGATAGGTCAGGATCTGGCCGAGCGCCTTGGGATCCTTCTTCAGGCTGGCCAGGGTCTCGGGCGGCAGCTTGCCGAAGGCGGCATCGGTGGGTGCGAACACGGTGAACGGACCCGCGCCGTTCAGGGTGTCGACCAGGTTGGCGGCGACGAGCAGCTCGCACAGGACCTTGAACTGACCAGCGTCCTGAGCGGTCTTCACGATGGTGGCAGGCGCCTTGGCGGCGGTACCAGCGGCGGCGGCGGGCTTGGTGTCAGCCTGACCGGAGTACTGTGCGTCGATGGCGAAGGCGGTGGTGGCGGCGAGAACGGTGGCGGCGAGTGCAAACTTGGCGAACATGGTGTCCGTGCTTTCTGTGAGTGATGCGTGGAACGAACGCGTCCGCAACATGCGGGCGCGAACAGGCAGGTATTTCGGCCCAAGAAGAGGGTTCGCTGAATTGTTTGCATCAGTTGCACTTCGCGAACAATTTTCACAAGCCGCTTCCTTGCCTTGCTTTACGCAGCCGTCGCTCGGGCCTGCACCAGAACAAGCTTGTTCAGGCTTCAGGGCCGGGTGCCAGAGGATGCGCCCCTTCGGGCGGGCGGCATGAGCACGGTGTCGATGACATGGATGACGCCGTTGCTGGCCTTGATGTCGGCCGAGGTGATGGTGGCGATGTTGTTCAGCATGACCCTGCCGTCCTTCACGGGCCACACGCTGATCATGATGATCGGGCCCTGAACGGTCACCAACTCGAAGGCACTTGCCAAGGCGGCAGCGCTCTTGTTGCCTGCGACCACGTGATAGTTCAGGATCTCGGCGAGCGCCGCGGGATCCTTCTTCAGGCTGGCCA
>RFQW01000625.1 GCA_009924765.1 Planctomycetota bacterium
GGCAGCCTGGCGATGATCTTCGTCGACATGACGGTGGTGGGTGTCGCCCTGCCCCGCATCGGAAGCGCCGTGGGGATGGGCGACACCGAGCAGACATGGATCGTCACGAGCTACCTGCTGACGCTCGCCTCGCTGATGGCGATCGGCGGCCGGATCGGTGACCTGGTGGGCAAGGTGCCAGCCTTCGTTGCCGGCGTGGTGGGTTTCGCGCTGGCAAGCGTGGTCTGCGCCAACGCGCACGATGGCACGCAGATGATCGTTGGCCGCGTGCTCCAGGGGCTTTCCGCATGCCTCATGCAGCCGGCGTCGAGCGCGCTGGTGATCGGCGCCTTCGCGCCGGGCGAGCGCGGCAAGGCGATGGCCGTCTACGTGGGCATCCCGCTCATGTTCATGGCGCTTGGGCCCGCGCTCGGCGGCGTGGTGGTGCAGCGCATGGGCTGGCCATGGGTGTTCTGGCTGAACCTGCCGATCGCCGGTGCCGCGCTGGTGCTGACATTGATCGCCCGCCCGCGCGATGCGCGAAGCACCGACCGCTCGATCGACTGGCTTGGCGGGGTCATGCTCCTGCTCGGGTTGCCGCCCTTCGTCTTCGGCGTGGACCGGCTGGGTTCGGCGGGTCGCGGTGGCCTGGCGGCCATGGCCGATCCGTTGGCGCTCGGCATGCTGGCGTGGGGCGCGGTGGTGATTGCGCTCTTCGTCCGCCGGCAGTGGCGGCATCCGCGCCCCCTGCTTCGCCTGCACCTCTTTGCGGATCATGCGCTGGCCGCCGCCGCCATCACCATCGGCTGCATGCAGTTCGCCATGACCGGGCTGGTGATTGCCGGTTCGCTCTATGCCCAGGACGTGCTCGGCTTCACGCCGACGCAGGCCGGTGCGTCTCTCCTTCCCATGCTCGCCCCCGTCATCCTGGTGGTGCACGTGGCGGGCCGCTGGTACGACCGCTCCGGCGTGCGCGCGCCCGCGTCGTGGGGAACAGCCATGGCCACCGTGGGCATGCTCATCCAGGCGGTCGGTGCGTGGATCCAGAGCTACCCGGTGATGGCCGTGGGCATGTTCATCCTGGGCCTTGGCATTGCCTTCACCATGAGCCCGACGAACACGGATTCACTGAGCCGCGTGCCGCACTCGGAGCGCGGCCAGGTCTCCGGCCTGGTGCAGACCATGCGCCAGGTGGGCGGCA
>RFQW01000626.1 GCA_009924765.1 Planctomycetota bacterium
GTTCGTGCTTTCCATCACCACCACGTCCACGTCTGGCAGTGCCGGGCGTTCGCGAAGCAGGGGGCCTTGATGCGGGCCCAGGTCACCCGAGAACAGCACGCGACGCGTGACGCCACCATCCTCGTCCCATGCCACTTCCACGCTGGCGGAGCCGATGATGTGCGATGCGTCATGCAGGCGGATGCGCAGGCCTAGTCGCACCTCGTGCCATGTGTCGTACGCGATGCCATGCACTTGGTGCAGCACGCGATCCACATCGCGAGCGGTGTACATGACGGGTGGTTCCACATCACCGCGCTGCGGCTGGATTGACGGCGGTGGGGGGGGATCGACCACGCGCGCGATCGGCGCGGTGCCGTCCTTCCATTCTTCCACACGGATGGCCTGCAGATTGGCGCTGCTCTTCAGCACGCGCGGAAGCAGATCGGCCGTGATCTTGGTGCACAGCACCGGTGCATCGCATCCGAGTCGCGGCAGCATGCCGATGCGTCCGCAGTGATCCACATGCGCGTGCGTCACCACCACGGCATCGATGGTGCTCCATCCGATGTCGGGCACCACCAGGTTGCGCCGCTCATCTGCCACGCTGCCCTGGAACAGGCCGAAGTCGATCACCACGCGTCCGCGCGGGGTCTGCAGCAGCGTGCAGCTTCCGGTGACTTCCCCAGCGGCTCCCAAAAGCGTGATGGTGGCTTTCGCTGGCACGAGGCCGAGCATAGCCACCACCACGAGGTCAGGCCGTGTTTGCGCGCGTGGTGTCGCTCAACCCATGCACTCGGCGACGGCGGCCTTCAGGTCGGCCTCGGCATCGCCTTGCGTCATGAATTCGTGTCCGATGTATCGACGGTACCCGGCGCCGTGCAGGGCGCGGATGATCGACCGGTAGTTCAGTTCCTGGTTCGGTCCCAGTGGGCCGCGGCCGGGAACGCCTGCGGTGTGCACATGCTTGATCCACTTCCAGTTGTCGCACATGGTGCGCGTGATGTCACCGTCCATGATCTGCATGTGATAGATGTCGTACAGCAGTCCGAAGCTGACGCTGGTCACCGTGTGGCACAGCTCGATGCCCCACTTCACGCGGTCACCCATGTGATCCTTGTGGTCCACCTTGGAGTTCAGCAGCTCCATCGCGATCTGCAGGTTGTTCGCCTCGGCGATGGGGATGAGGCGGCGAAG
>RFQW01000627.1 GCA_009924765.1 Planctomycetota bacterium
CACTGCGCACAAGGCGCTTGGCATCACGCTGACCGAACGCACCAAGGGCGTGCCCATGGCGGGCGTGCCCTTTCACGCAGCCGAGGGCTACCTGCGTCGCCTGGTCGAGCAGGGATTCCGCGTGGCCGTGTGCGAACAGGTGCAGGACCCGAAGGAAGCGAAGGGCGTGGTGGAACGCGCCGTGCTTCGCGTGGTCACCCCAGGCACGCTGGTCGATGATTCGCTGCTTGATGCGGGCGAATCGAACCGCGTGGCCGCGATGGTGCCTGCAACGAACGATCGCCCCGGCGCGCTGGCGTGGGCCGAACTCAGCACCGGCGCCTTCGCGTGCGTGGAACTGACCAACAGCGAACTGATCGACGAGATCGCGCGCCTGTCCCCAGCCGAACTGCTGCTGCCCGAGGGCACCGAGGCATCACTCGCTCTCGCCGCCGCCGCGCCCGCTCGCCTTGAACGCGCCGGATGGACCTTCGCCCCGCGAGATGGCGGCGACCTGCTTCGCAAGCACTTCGGGGTGGCCAGCCTGTCCGGCTACGGCTTGCAGGATGAAGGCGCCGCAGCCGGCGCTGCCGGTGCGCTGCTTCGCTACATGCTGGACACGCAGGCTTCGGTGGCGGGCGATGCCGGACTGCGTCACCTGCAGCCGCCGCGGCCGCTGGCACGCGAACGCTTCGTGAACATCGACGCTGCGTGCCTGCGCGCGCTCGAGATCGAGCGCACCTATCGCAGCGGCGGCAGCGAGGGCACGCTGCTGCGCGCCATGGAGCAACCGCGCACCGCCATGGGTCGGCGACTGATTCGCCAGTGGCTGGTGCAGCCCTCGCGCGACCTGGAAGAGATCCGCTCGCGACACGATCGCGTGGATGCGCTGCTTGGCAACGATCAGGCGCGCGCCGACACGCTGGCGTGCCTCGAAGGCGTGCAGGATGTGGCGCGCATCGCGGCACGCACCAGCCTCGGTCGCGCCACGCCACGCGACCTCGCCGCGCTGGGCCGCTCGATCACCAACGCATCACTGCTTGCGCAGGCGCTGCCCGCGCACGCCGCCTTCGATGCCGATCGCGCGCAACTTCGAGAAACCTGCGTGGAGCTTGGCGGCCTGGCCCGCCTGATCGCCGACGCCTGCGTGGATGAACCGCCGTCGCACATGCGCGAGGGCGGCCTGTTCCGCGACG
>RFQW01000628.1 GCA_009924765.1 Planctomycetota bacterium
CCGACCGCCCCCTGACGGTCACGCCGCGCGGATGCGCGGATCCACCCACGCGTACAGCATGTCCACCGCGAGGTTGAGCAGCGCCACCAGCAATCCATAGGTGAGCGTGATGCCCATCACCAGCGTGAGATCCTTGCCAAGCACCGCGTCCACGAAGTGACGCCCGAGGCCCGGCACCGCGAACACCTTCTCCACCACGAAGCTGCCGGTGAAGGCGACCGCCGTGGCGGGCCCGAGCCAGCTCAGCACCGGCAGGAACGCGTTCTTCAGCGCATGGCGTCGCGCCACCTGACCGCGCGACAGGCCCTTGGCACGCGCGGTGCGCGCGTGATCCGAATGCATCTGCTCGATCATGCCCACGCGCACCATGCGCGCGATGGTGGCGGCGAACGGCAGCGACAGCGCGATCGCCGGCAGCGCCAGCTGCGACAGCGAGCCCCAACCACCCACCGGAAGCCAGCGCAGCTTGGCCGCGAACACGATCAGCAGACCCGCGCCGATCACGAAGCTTGGAACGCTGATGCCGATCATGGCCAGCACCTGACCCGATGCGTCCACCCACGAACGCGGGCGCAGGCCGCTCAGCGTGCCGGCCGTCAATCCGATCACCATCGCCAACAGCATGGCCGCCGCACCCAGCGTCACGCTCACGGGCAGCGCGTCGGCCAGGATCTCGTTCACCGACCAGTCGGGCCGACGCAGGCTGGGCCCCAGATCGAATGGACGCGGCGCCTTGCCGAGCACCCAGCTCACGCCCGTGGCCTTGCCCAGATAGTCGAAATAGAACGCCACCGGATCATCGAGCCGGTATTGCCGCTTCATGGCCTCGGCCACCTCGGCGGGCGGCTGGCGACCCTGCGGCTGATCCATCGGATTGCCCGGCGCGATCCACACCAGCGCGAAGGTGATCGTGTAGATCGCCAGCAGCAGCGGCGGAAGGATGGCGAGTCGTCGAAGGAGGGTTGGAAGCATGCGCGGGTGGCTCGACCTTGCGGCACATTACACTGCGAGCCGATGTCGCGACGCCTTCCAACCAGAGCAACCGCGTGCGTGCGCCGATTCGCCGTCGGGGCGCTGATGTGCGCCTTCGCGCTCACCGGCTGCAACACGATGGAGGGCGACGACTCGATGCAGCTGGGCAGCCAGGACTATGCGCGCGCCTTCGACGCGTG
>RFQW01000629.1 GCA_009924765.1 Planctomycetota bacterium
GTGCACGCTGAGCAAGCGGGCGGTCGCACGCTCAGAACGGCTTGCGAGGCGGTGACTCGATGACCGAGGGCGTGGAGTGGGCTGGCAATGGGCTGCGACGTCCGCTGCGTCGGTAACTGGACGCTTGCGAAACAGGCAGATGGACGCCCGTGAACCGGACAATTGAACGCGGAAACGCAGCCGTCAGCGTCGGTGGCGCAGGCGCTCAAGCTCGGCGCGAAGCGGTAGCCAGTACTTGCGATCCTCGGCGCGCTCCGCGGCTTGCTCCGCGTCCAGCCCGGCCTCAATGTCACTCACAACGCCCGCGGTGACTGCGGTCAACAATGGACGGTGTCGCGCCGCGCGAGCGCACGCGGCGGGAAACCGTGCAGCGAGCTCCACCAGCAGCTCTGTCGTTCGCAATTCACGGAACCAGAATCGCACCTGCGCGGCCGTCGGCTTTCGACGATGCTCGAAGAAATGCGCTTCCACGAGACGTCGGATCATCGGCCAATCCTTGTCTCGCTGCGTTTTCTTGGCCTGCACAAGGTCCGCAAGCGAAAGGAGATCGCACGGCGTTCCATCCGGAAGTTCGATCGAGGTGCGCCGCCTCCAAAGTGATGCGAATGGATCAACACCGCGCATCTTTGCCATCACATCGACCCGCATGCGCATGGCCTCGGGGTGATGGCAGCGAAAGTGTGAACCGTGACCACGTTTGAGAAATGCGAGCGTGCAGGGAGGAACCGCGATCGGTTCGGCTTTCAGTTCTGCGAGGGCAGCGCGCAAACGAACAAGGTTGGCCGCATCGGCCAGAACGGCAAGATCCGTATCGCGGCTAAATTCCGCGGCGCCGTAGAACACGCACGCCTGCCCGCCCATGAGGAGCGCGCGGACGCGGTGCGTCTGCATCGAAGAAAGGACTTTGCGTATCGGGTTCGGGATCAAGTGCACCTCCCAGTGCCACATAGGTGAGCCACAGCCGTTCGCTGGCAGCCCAACGCTGGGCAGGGGTCATCCGGTACCACTCCGCCCATTCGGCACCAACGAGTTGTTCGGCCCTGACCATCAGAACATCGTACGACATGAACGCCAACGCTCACACGCCCCCAGACGCGGGTGCGCGGGCATTCGACAAGAATCGACCCATTCAGGCTCTCAGGCAGCGGTTGCATGCCAACAGCCGGCGCATG
>RFQW01000630.1 GCA_009924765.1 Planctomycetota bacterium
TCGGTCTCGCGTTCGCCGGCGCCGGGCGTGGCGTCGGCCAGCGGCAGCGACACGTCGCCGGTGGCGCGGGCGGCCGCTTCGCGCGGCCAGGCCATCAGCAGTTTCTGCGTGCCGTCGGTCGCCTGCAGGTGTCGGCGCACCAGCGACTGCTCGAAGCGCATCTCGTGCGACACAAGGTCGCGGTTCGCCTTCGACAGATCGGTCATCTGCGCCGGGTCGATCACGCCGCGGCGATACACCCAGTCGAGCAGCTGCTTCGACACGAACGCGGGCATGCCGCGATCGGTCACCCACGCCTTCAGCGCGTCGGCATCCAGTTCGAAGAAGGCGGTCGCGTGCTGCATCGCTTCGCGCCGATCAGTTCGTGGCGCCGATGGTCAGGTCCACGGTGCGGTGCTGGATGCCGCGCTCCTCGAGCCACGCGTGCAGCAGGGGGCCGCTGTCCTGACGCACCACCTTGCGGTGGGCGGGGTCGGTGCCGCGCTTGCGCATGAGGTCCTTCAGCGTGCCTGGCAGGCCGAATTCAACCTCCTCGTGATACACGTCGCGCTGCTCCACCTCGCCGCCGTAGCGCTCGATCAGCTCCACGATCAGGTCGTGCACCAGATCTTCCGGGGCGCTGGCGCCCGCGGTGATCAGCACGGTCTTCACACCGTCGAACCATTCGGGCTGCAGTTCGCTCTTGTCGTCGATCAGACGCGCGTTGGTGCCCACGTTCTGGCTGATCTCGGTCAGGCGCACGGAGTTGCTGGAGTTGCGGCTGCCGACCACCAGCACCAGATCGGCGTCCGGCGCGATGGCGCGCACGGCGCGCTGACGGTTGGTGGTGGCGTAGCAGATGTCGCTCGACGGCGGTTCCTTCAGGTTGGGGAAGGTGGCCTTCAGCGCCTTGATGATCACGTCGGCGTCGTCGGTGCTGAGCGTGGTCTGCGTGAGGTAGACCAGCTTGTTGGGATCGATGATCTTCAGGTTGGCGATGTCGGCGGGGCTCTCCACAACCTGGATCGCTTCCGGCGCTTCGCCGCGCGTACCGACCACCTCCTGGTGGTTGAGGTGGCCCACCAGCAGGATCTGGTAGCCGGCCTTCGCGTAGCGGATCGCCTCGTTGTGCACCTTGGTGACCAGCGGACAGGTGGCGTCGATGGCGGTCAGGCGGCGCTCGGTGGCCTG
>RFQW01000064.1 GCA_009924765.1 Planctomycetota bacterium
GGCCGTGGCGGCATCGTCGTTCATGTGAATGGGCACAAAGCGCACGCCGCTGGGCAGCGACATCTTCACGCTGCGCATCAGGCTGCGGCCACCCTGGTTCATGCTGAAGGTCTGGATCACGGTCACCGTGCCGTCGGATGGATCCTGCGCCTTGCCGCCGAACCACTTCACGCTGGCGGGTGCGGCGGGCACGGCGAAGCCCAGGTTCTTGCTGGCGCTCTCGCGCTCCGGTGCGGTCACGGCGGGGTCCAGCAGCTTGGGGTCGGGCTCGCCGGTGGCGCCCAGCATGGTGGCGCAGGCAAGCGCCAGCGTGGCGATCTGCGCGGCGCGAACAAGGGCGAACGGACGCGTCAGACGGCACATGGCGTTGGACTTCATCGGCGCAGCATACGCGCGCGGCGCAGCGTCACCGCCACACGGGCATGGCCATGTTGTCGATCAGGCGAACTTCAGGCAGTCGTGCCGCGATCAGTGCACGGCAGGGCGTTTCCAGTCCGCTCACCGGCAGCAGCGTTGCGGCGTCGCGCACGGCCACGTAGTCGATGGTGAATCCGTGCTGCTCCAGCGTTTCGCGCATCAGTTGTTCCGCGGTGGCGGGTCGCTGCGCGCTCATGGCCATCTGAAGCGCGCGATACACGCCAAGTGCGGTGTCGCGACGGTCGGGCGTGAGGTAGCGGTTGCGGCTGCTCATGGCCAGACCGTCGCGTTCGCGCACCGTGCCGCAGGGCACCACGCGCAGCGAGCCCCAGCGACCGGCGCTGCGCTGCACCATCTGCGTGATCACGCGCAGCTGCTGAAAGTCCTTCTCGCCGAAGAACGCCGCGGCAGGCTTGCACAGGTCGAACAGTCGCGCCACCACCTGGCACACGCCGCCAAAGTGTCCCGGGCGCGCGGCGTCTTCAAGCTTGGGTTCGGTGGCGGCGGGGGGCAGCGGCCACGCGGCGGATTCGCGCGCTGCGGCTTCCAGGCCATCGGGGTAGATCAGTGACGCATCGGGCACGAACACCGCGGCGGCGCCCGCCTTCTCGGCCAGCGCCAGGTCGGCCTGCAGCGTGCGCGGATACTTGCTGAAGTCTTCCTTGGGCCCGAACTGCGTGGGGTTCACGAACACGGTCACCGTCACGGGGCCAGCCGCGGCGGCCACCGCGCGTTCGATCAGCGAGCCGTGGCCAGCGTGCAGCGCGCCCATGGTGGGCACCAGCGCGCCGTGGTGCAGCGGGGTCAGGTCTTCGATGTGTTCGATGACGCGCATGGGCGCAGGTTAGTGGAGGCGGGTTGGTGCGCCGCTCTGCGGAAAAAAGGCCTCAACATTCAGCGTGGGCGCGTGGCGTGGTCAAGATGCCGCGCGCAAGGGGAGGCGCAAGGCGTGCAATGCACATTTGTATATAATCCGGACGGGTCACACGACCCCCGCAGGCGACTCAGTTGGATCGGCACCTCGTTGCAGGATGTCCGTCGGCTGCCGGCGGTAGTTCGGCGGGCGATCGGTTTCGAGCTGGATGCGGTGCAGCGTGGCATGGATCCAGCCGACTGGAAGCCGATGCCTGCGGTTGGCTTGGGGGTGCGCGAAGTGCGCATCCATGTGGCGGGTGAGCATCGCGTGCTCTACTTGGCCAGATTGCGTGACGCGGTGCATGTTCTGCATGTGTTCGAGAAAAAGACCCGTCGCACCGCGGGCAAGGACCTGGCCTTAGGCCGCGTCCGGTACCGGCAAGTCTTGCAGCGGCATCTTGACCGCAAGGATCAGGCATGAGCGAACGCATTCACAGGTCGTCCGGCAACGTATTCCGTGATCTCGGGTTCCGCCCGGCCGAGGCGGCCAGTCTGGCCGTTCGTTCGCGCATGATGCTGGCGCTCCGGGAGCACATTCGTCGCAAGGGATGGACGCAGGCCGAAGCGGCTCGGGTGATGGGCGTGACGCAGCCGCGCATCAGCAACTTGGTACAGGGTCGCATTGACCGGTTCAGCGTGGACTGCCTGATCGGACTGCTTCAGGCGTGCGGCCTGCAGGTTCGGTTCACGTTGCAGCGGGCGCGCAGGCGTGTGGCGTAGCAGCGTCGATCCTTGCTCGCAGCAGCCATCCGCGCACCTCAAGCGTGCGAACATCGGGTGCATCAGGCGCCATGCAGCAACTGTCCTTCGCGGGTGATGGTCCACGGAAGCGAAGCCACCACATCGCATCGCGCGGCGAAGTCGCTCTCCTTGAACACCACCACATCGGCGCCGCGTTCCAGGCCCCACAGCACCTCGGCGGCGCGCCGAGGCGTGCAGTGCTGGGGCTCGGCGCTGTCGGCCACGATCACGGCCAGATCCAGATCGCTGTCCGCGCCAGCATCGCCGCGCGCCTCAGAGCCAAACAGATAGACGCGCAGTGGGTGATAGGCCTCCACGACGCGCCGCAGGATTTCAGGCAGAATGGCCGCGTTGGCTCTCGTCACGAATCGGATGGTAAGGCAGGCGGGGCACAAACGGAACGGCGCGCCGCGCGCCCGCGATTCACTTCCCCGCCGGCTTCCACGCCACCTTCTCGCGCAGCTTCAGCCAGGCCTTGTGCGCCTCGCCGAAGATCGCCACCACTTCCTCCACATCGTCGGAGTAGCGCAGGAGGGGCCGGTCAGTGGTGCCTTGCCGTCGCGCACGCGCTGCGTGAACATGAGTTCGTGCGACTGCTCCACCATGGGCTTCCAGAACGGATGCGCCACCACGGGGTAGCTGGCCTCCAGCCATCCAAGCTGCTTCAGCTGGAAGAACATGGTGGCCTCCAGGCGCGTGCCGATGCCGCCCGGCGCGATGTATGCACCGTGCGTGATGCGGATGAACTCCTCGATGCGCGTGCTGAAGTTGTTGGTCTTGTCGGTCACGTCGAGCAGGGTGTTGGGTCGCTCGCCGGCCGCGAAGTCCATCATCACGCCGATGTTCTGGCTGGTCGTGGGCTTGCCCGCCTTCTGCGCCTCGGCCTTCGCCGCCGCAAGGCCCGCGGCCGCCGCCAGCATCATGCCGCTGGAACCGCCGCCCGTCACGATGGAGGCGCCGTACTGCTCGCCAAGCCGCCGGGTGATGCTCGTGATGCACGCCACCTCGTCTGGCGTGTGCGGGTCGTGCGTGGCACCGAACACGCCCACGCGGAATTGCTCGAAGTACGCACCCGGGAACGAGTCGAACAGCAGCGACTCGTAGCGCGCACGTGTGGCGTGCAGTTCGGCATCCACGCGCGCGCTCTCTGCGCGATCGATCTCGATCTTGCTGGTGAGATTGAACGAGTCGAGACGAAGTGTTCGGTATTCAGCCATAGGTGCAGGGCAAGGTAGCAGCCCGCGCGGCGCGAGCCATGCCCATGCGGTGGTCGCGTGCCCATGCGTTAGCATGCGTTTCGTCGCGGCATTTCACTCGCGCACGCACCCCATGCTTCCTCATTCACACAACCATTTCAAGCACCTTGCCGTGGATGGGGCGGGGGCGGTGCAGCCATGACCTGCACGCAGTGTCAGCACGCCAATCGCGAGGGCGTGCGCTTCTGCACGCGGTGTGGCTGTGCGCTGCAGCGCCTGTGCGCGGCCTGTCACACGCCCGCGGAAGCGGATGATCGCTGGTGCGGGCAGTGCGGCACCGATCTTGTGGCCGCAGGCAAGCCGACGCCCGTGCTGGCCGCGAACGCCGCGCCCGCGCGCGCCGGCGCTGAGGCGCTGGAATCCGAGCGCCGCAACGTGACCGTGCTGTTTGCCGACGTGAGCGGGTTCACCGCGATGAGCGAGAAGCTGGATCCCGAGGTGGTGACGGCGCTGATGAACGGCTGCATGCGCAACCTGGCCGACATCGTGACCCGCTATGAGGGCCACGTGGACAAGTTCATCGGTGACTGCATCATGGCCATCTTCGGCGCGCCGGTGGCGCACGAGAACGACCCCGAACTGGCCGTGCGCGCAGCACTGGACATGATGAAGGCCATGGAGGCGTACAACAAGACGCTGCCCGTGCGACTTGAAACGCCGCTCACGCTGCACACCGGCATCAACACCGGCATGGTGATCGCGGGTGGCGTTGGAACCGACCAGAAGATGCAGTACACCGTGATGGGCGACACGGTGAACCTGGCCTCGCGCCTCGAGTCGCTGGCCACCAGCGGCGAGACGCTGGTGAGCGCCTACACCTACAACCTCACGCGCCATGCCTTCGATTTCGTGGCCATGGATCCGGTGAAGGTGAAGGGCAAGCAGGATCCGGTGGCCGTGTACCGCGTGATCAAGCCCAAGGCCACCACCGTTGTCGAGAAGGCCGCCGGCGAGGCGCCGCCGCTGGTGGGCCGCGCGCAGGAACTGAAGATCGTCGGCGACGCCTACGCGCGCTTCCGCGCTGGCGAAGGTCAGGCGGTGTTCCTGGTGTCCGAGCCCGGCGTGGGCAAGAGCCGCCTGCAGGCCGAGTGCGACAAGCAGTTCCGCGAGCAGGACATGCAGCAGGTGTCGGGTGCCTGTCGTTCCTACTCGGGATGCACCTCGTATTCGATCTTCATCGAGCTGTTCCAGGGGCTGTTCGGCGTGAACAGCGACGATGTGGGCATGGCGGCCGCGCAGAAGGTGGCCGCGGGTCTGCCGCTGGTGCTGGGGCTCGATCCGCAGACGCTGTCCAGCGAGGCGCGCGAGGCGATCGTGTTCATCGGCATGATGCTCGGTGGCAACGTCAGCGCCGAGTTCGACGTGGCCATGGGGCAGATGTCGGCGCAGGAGATCAAGGTCAGCACCTTCCGCGCGGTATCGTGGCTGTTCGAGCGCATGGCCAGCCGCAAGCCGCTGTGCATCCTGCTGGAGGACCTGCACTACGCCGACGCCGCCTCGATCGAGCTGATCGCGCACCTGCTCAGGCTGGTCGGCACCTCGCAGATCCTGCTGATCCTGCTGCTGCGACCGAACCGCGAACACGCCTCCGCGCGCCTGCTGCCGGTGGCCCGCAAGCTGCTCGAGCACGCATGCGTCGAGGTGTCGTTCCGCCATCTGGACAGCGCGGAAAGCGACCAGCTGTCGCGCCTGCTGCTGCACAGCGAACAGGTGCCCGAAACGCTGCTGCGCCTGATCCGCGAGCGCTCCGCCGGCAATCCGCTCTTCATCGAGGAGATCGTGCGCAGCCTGCGCACCGGCGGCGTGGTGGAGCGCGCCGAAAGCGGCGAAATCCGCGTGCTTCGTGACCTGGCCGGCGTGTCCATTCCCGACTCGCTCAACGGCATGATCGCCGCACGCGTGGATCGCCTGCCCGCGCAGCTGAAGGATGTGCTGAACATCGCCGCGGTCATGGGCAGCACCTTCCGTCTGGAACTGCTGCGACGCGTGGCGGGGGTGCCGAACCTGGACGCGGTGCTGGACGCGCTGGTGCAGGAGGAGATCCTGTTCGAGTCGCAGAGCTTCCCGGAAGTGGAATACAGCTTCCGCAACGTGCTCATCCAGGAGTCGGTGTACGGCGCCATGCTGCTGAAGAAGCGCAAGGCCCTGCATGCGCAGGTGGCCGCGCTGGTGGAGCAGCTGTTCGCCGGCAAGCTGGAGGAGCAGGCCGAACTGCTGGGCTATCACTATCACCTGGCCGAGGTGTGGGACAAGGCGCATGTGCATCTGGTGGCCAGCGGCCTGAAGGCCAAGCGCGCCTTCGCCAATGAGGAGGCGGTGCGGGCGTTCGCTCGCGCGCTGGAGGCCGCTGCCTTCGCGCCCGCCGCCGGCATGTCGGTCACCGAACTGCAGGGGCACCTGTCGGAAACCAAGGAACTGATGGGCGACATGGCCGAGGCCATCCGCCACCGCGAAGAGGCCATCAAGGCCACAGCCGACATCAAGCTGCAGGCCGACGCGCTGCGCAACATCGGTCGCATGCACGAGAAGCGCGGCTTCAAGGAAGACGCGGCGCGCGTGTACGACCAGGCCTTCGCGCTGCTGGCCAGCCACGCCGATTCGCTGGAGATGGGTCAGCTGCTCATGAACCAGAGCTGGGTGCTGAACCGCTCGCGGCAGTTCGAAGCCGCCATGTCCAAGGCGCATGCCGCGCTGGCCATCTTCCAGGCGCACGGCTCGCGTGCCGACATGGCGCTGGTGTACAACAATCTCGCGGTTTTCTGCGAGCATCAGGGCGATCTGGACAAGGCGCTGGAGCACAACCTGCGCGGTCTGCAGCTGTTCACCGAGCTCAACGACAAGCGGCAGATGGCGAATCTGTACCTGTCGCTGGGCTACGTGCACAACAGCCGCAGGGAGTTCGAGCAGGCGCTCGAATACTTCACCAAGTCGGCGGCGCTGATGGAGCGCATCGGCAACCGCTATGGGGCCGGCACCGCACTGATGTCCAAGGGCCGCATCTACATGGACACCGATCTCGCCGAGCGCACGCTGCGCCAGTCGCTGCGCATCCACCACGAGCTGGATCTGAAGAAGAAGATCGTGGCCAACGAGCTTGCCCTGGCCAAGCTGTACCTGATGAAGCAGCAGTGGCCGCAGGCGCGCCAGCACCTGAGGGTGGCGCGCGCCGAGGCCGAGGCGCTGGATTACCAATCCGATCTGGCGAAGATCCACCTGCTGGAGGCGCAGATCCTTGCGGCCGCGGGCGAGGATCCGCAGGCCGCATTCACGCGTGCCATCGAGCTGTTCCGTGCGTTGCAGCGCAACCGCGATGCCGATCAGGCCGCGGCGGAACTGGCTGCCTGGAAGAGCCGCTGAGTTCGTGCATCAAGATCGTGCGTGGCGCGCGCGTCAGGTGCGTCGACGCTTGGCCAGCAGGCCCGCAAGTCCCACCAGCGCGGCCACGCCCGGCGAGGGCACCGCGAGGTACAGGTTGTCGATGGCGGCGTGGACACTGTCGCTTGGGTCGAAGGACGCCACGGTGATCGACAGCGAGGTGATGTTGGCGCTGCTCGAGTAGAAGCCGATGAATTCGCCGGAGCTGAAGGCAATGCCTTCGTAGGCGGTGCCGTCGGACATGGTCACGTCGATGATCGCGGGCACCGCGTTGCCGAGCACATTCGACCCGAAGATGTTGCCAGCCACCCCGCGAACGCCCTTGGAAAAGCTGAAGGTCAGCGTGGCGAATGCATCGGCGGTGCGCAGATTTCCATTGCTCGCCAGCAGGCCAGATGGGCTTGCGGAGGCCGTCCACGTGACATCGCCCACGTCACCCGTGACGCCGCTCGCGTTGTACCCCACGTATGAATTGAAGGTCTCGGTCCCCACGCTCTGCCCACCGCTGGTCACGCGATGGTTCCACAGCAGTTGGCTGGGGGTCACAACCACGCCCGCGTGGGCCATGGTGCCAAGCAGCGACGCGCACGCAACAGCGCCGAGCAGCGAGCAGGAATGCATGAAAAGGAACTCCGAACGAAGGAACTGGGAACACGACACAACACGTTGTTCCAGCTGGACACCGCGTCTTCATGCATGAAAGGGGGAACCGTGCAGGAAGCCGAGGGGGGAACGCCAGAGAACAGCGGCACCATGTCACGAAACGCGCGTTTGCCAACCTGCGCGATGCTGGAATGCCACATTGCGACACGATTCACGCGCCGTCATCGCCCGATATCCAAGGCATGCGCGTCACGCGCCGCCGTGGGACACCGTTGGCACGGATCGTTCGTGCGTCAGCGGCTGCGGGCCAGCGACTTCTTCGTCTCGGCCCGGCTGGCCTTAATGATGGCGTCGGCCGCCTTGGGGTTGGCCTTGCACTCCAGCAGCGCCTGCAGCATCAGCGG
>RFQW01000631.1 GCA_009924765.1 Planctomycetota bacterium
GGCCACCCCGGCCAAGGCCGATGCCGGCCCCACCCTGAACGACCTTCTGCAGCGCATCGACAGCCTGGAACGCCGGAACAAGAGCCTGGAAGGCCAGGTGAGCGAGCTGAAGGCGATCGAGGGCGAGAAGTGGCTGAGCCAGGAGCGCGCCGACCAGATCCGCAGCGTGGTGGCCGACGTGATCGCCGACGCCGATTCGCGCGCCAGCCTGCGTCAGGACGCCATGACCGCCGGATGGAACGACGGCTTCTTCCTGGCAAGCCCGGATGGGCGCTTCAAGCTGCAGGTGAACGGGCTGATCCAGCCGCGATTCATGTGGAGCCACATCAGTGGCACGCCGAACACGAGTTACACCGTGCCGGACCAGCTCGAGAACCGATACGGCTTCGACAGCAACTACAACGAGCTCACCTTCAAGGGTCACGTCTTCAGTCCCGCCGTGGAATACATGGTGAAGACGAATGTGGCGATGGGTGACACGTATCAGCTTGGGACGCAGTCCAACGCCGTCACCAACAACCTGAACGCCGGTCCGTCCACTGGACAGGTGTACCTGCTTGACGCCTGGGCGCGGATCAGTTTCACCGACGAGATCAGCCTGCGTGTGGGTCAGTACCGATCGCCCTATGCGCGCGAGCAGTTGGTGACCGAGCAGAACCAGATGGCCGTGAGCCGCACGGGTGTGGTTCGCAACTATGGCCTGTGGTACACGCAGGGCATCGAGCTGCAGAGCCAGGGCGACGACTTCCGGACCAACATCTCGCTGGACAACGGCGGTTCATCCAACCTCGCCGGAACGAACACGAACATTGTCGGCCAGCAGCCACTCGACGCACCCTGGTACACGCAGCAGGTGGCCTACAGCGTGACTTCCCGCATCGAATGGAAGCCATACGGCGCGTGGAAGGATTTCACCAGCTTCACCAGTCCGATGGGTGACGAGCAGGGCATGCTGTTCGGCTTCGCGTATCACCGGCAGCAGTCCAGCCCGAACCAGAATTTCAACACGGGTGACACGCTGCCTGCCAACAACTGGGATGCGTGGACGCTGGACTGGCAGTGGAACATGGGTGGCGCATCGCTCTTCGCGAGCGCCTTCTACAACTATGTCACCACACAGAACGCGTACGCCTACACCATCAATCCACCGAACAACATCACCCCGATCGG
>RFQW01000632.1 GCA_009924765.1 Planctomycetota bacterium
CGAGTTCCTGACGCCGAGCCAGGTGCTGGACACCTATCAGCCGGTCGGGGAATACGACGTGCCGAAGCCGATCAGCTGGGCCGACACCGAGCGCGATCTCAGCGCGTGGCTCGGCAATCCGCTGCAGGACAACGCCATCCAGGAGATCTATCGCCTGGAGCCGGCCGTGCGCGAGAAGCACGCCAAGGGCGACCAGTGGATCCTGGAGGACTGGCGCAAGCTGACCACCAGCGACCACTTCTACTACATGTGCACCAAGTACTGGTCGGACGGCGACGTGCACAAGTACTTCAGCCCCTACGACAGTCCGTACGACGCGTACATCAACTACATGAACGTGCTCGACAACCTGCGCAGTCGCGCGGGTGTGTGAGCGGCGCTGCACCATGCCGAGTCAGTTGGATCACTGACCGCCGAAGGGGATCAGGCGGCGTGCGTCCTTGCGAATCGCACGCAGGTTCTCGAGCAGGTCGCGCGTGTCCGGATCCTCGTGGTTCAGTTCCGAAACCCGGTCCATCGCAAATGCGGCCAGACAGCCAAGCATCAGTCCGAGCAAGCCTGCCTGCAGCACGGTGCTGGTACGGCGCGGGCTTGTGCGCACCGTCGGCGGTTCGGGTGGCTGCAGCACCTCGATGGACACGCGGTTTTCCTGCTCCTCGATGCGGGCCAGTTCCAGCTGCTTGGTGAGCGTGATGAACACCTCTTCCTGCACGCGGCGCTGGCGTTCCAGGCGGTCCTTCTCGGCCTGCACATCGGGTGTGGCGATCTTGCGGTTGCGCCCCATGAAGTTGGCCAAGGCCTGTGAGGCGTTCTCCAGCGCGACGGCGGCTTCGTCCAGCTGCTTTTGAACGAACTTGCGCGTCTCTGCGGCCTTGGAGTTCCGAGCGGTCTGGTTGTATTCCATCACCTCTTCCAGCACGGCCTTGGCGATATCTGCGCTGAGTTGCGGCTCGGGGGCATCCACCGTGAGCGTGATGATGCGCGGACCGGTGCTGCCCGCTGCGGCCTTGGCCGCCGAGGCGCGTATGCGTTCAGAAAGCACCACACAGCACTTCAGGATGGACTGGCGGCCAGTGTCGCCTTCGGTGCTCAGCATGGCCAGCAGCGTCTCCTGACGGCTAAGCGCTTCCACATGGAAGGGGCGCATCAGGATCCGCTCCAGGAAGGCGG
>RFQW01000633.1 GCA_009924765.1 Planctomycetota bacterium
ACGCCGGGCCGACTCACGAACGATTTCTTCGTGAACGTGCTCGACATCGGCACGGAGTGGACGCCGGTGAGCGCCGACGAGGAGATCTTCAACGGACGCGACCGCGCCACGGGCCAGGCGAAGTTCACCGCCAGCCGCGTGGATCTGGTGTTCGGCAGCAACTCGCAGCTACGCGCGCTGTCCGAGGTGTACGCCAGCGACGACGCCAAGGAGAAGTTCGTGCACGACTTCGTGGCGGCGTGGCACAAGGTGATGATGCTGGATCGGTTCGACGTGGCCTGACCGAAGTTCACGCCTGCCATTTCGCGCTTCACGCGCCAGTCGCGGCACCCCAGCGTGCGCGATATGCGCCGTCCTCGTCGTATCGCTGCGCCTGCGCCCGCACATCGAAGATGCGGTTGCGCGGATCGTTTCCGACACCCGCGACGTACTGCCAGTTGCCCCAGTTCGGGCCCACATCGAAGTCGATCAGCTGGCTCTCGAACCACGCGGCACCCCAACGCCAATCGATGCCCTCGCTGCGTGCCAGCCAGCTCGCAACATTCTGGCGCGCGCGATTCGACAGCTGCCCGGTCGCCGAAAGTTCGCGCATGCTCGCGTCGATGAACGGCTCTCCCGTGCTGCCCTGGCACCAGCGAAGGAACGCCTCGCGATCCTGCGCGCCGCACGGCGTGCGACCCAGCACACCCGATGCCTTGAAGGCCCGCCCCTGCCAGCGACGCACCCAGAAGTGGAAGTAGTCGCGCCACAGCAGCTCGAAGAACATCCAGTAGGTCGAGTCGTTGGCGACCCGCTCGGCCTCGTACCGGCGGATCTCGGCCGCCACCTCGCGGGGCGAGAGCGTGCCAAGCGCAAGCCACGACGAGCGAGAGCCGCGACGAGAAGTCGGCCCCCACCAGTCCGTCGCGCGTCTGCTTGTATCGCGCGATGCAGTCGGTCTCCCAGAACCAGCGCTGCATGCGCGCAAGGCCATGCGAGCGTCCGCCATGCACGGTGAATGCCGCGCGTGGATCCGTGGTGACAGCGGCCTCGCGAGCCTCCAGCAGATCGGCTGCCGCCATGGTGGCATTCGCCGACGCCTCCGCGTCGGCACGAAGGCTGTCGGAAAGCGCGGCCAGTGACGGCACGGCAAGCGGCGCGCGCACACGACAGGACTTCTCGACCAGGCG
>RFQW01000634.1 GCA_009924765.1 Planctomycetota bacterium
GAGCGACGGCAGTACCTCGACCTCATGTGCCGGGAGATCGTGACCTGATGGCACGCTCCGGCCGCCAGTCGAAGCTGCAAAAGTACCTGATCGAGGGCATGCCCGAGCTCAAGGAGGCGATCCGTTCGCTGAATGAAGAGACCCTTGCGCCGCTGATCCTTGAAGTTCTGGAGGACATCGGCCGCCCCACCCGCAACGGGCTGATGCACTACTACCAGGCGAAGAAGGGCAAGCACGACAACGAATCCCTTAAGCGCGCGATGCAGCACCGCTGGTGGAGCCCCCGCCGACAGCAGGGTCTGCCCGTCGGGTTTTCGCGCGCACTGGCCGTGCGCACACTGGCGCAGGACGGCTTCGGCTTCAAGGTTGCCAAGCTGAAGAAGTCGGAGGGCTTCTTCATGCGCATCAAGGCGTTCGGCCCGGGCATCCACCTGATCGAAAAGGGCCGATACAAGGGCTCCCGCAACTACACCGGCTGGCGCGCGGGCCTGCTGATGCTGAAGCGCTGGGCCAATGGAGCCGTGGCGCAGCTGAACCAGAAGATGCCGGCGGCATTCGAGCGGGCCGTGGCGCAAGCTGCTGCGCGCGCGGGGGTGAAGTCGTGAGCAGCCAGGCGATCGTCGCAGCCGTCCGGGATGCACTGACGCAATCGGCCAGCGTCACGAATCTGGTTTCCACGCGCATCTTCACCGCGTTCCGCGACACCACCACGCTGCCCGCCATCGTGCTCACCACCGGGCAGGATGCAAACGTGTCGCCGACCTTCGGCCGCACCGATTGCCTTCGCAAGTTCACCGTCGAGGTGGACTGCATCGCCTCCACGCTGAAGGTGTCGCGCCAGATTGCCGAGGCCGTGCGCTTCAAGATGCACGGCGCAGCCGGCACGAGCCGCAGCGTGCAGATATTCGAGATCCGCGAGAGCGGGATCGCCAGCCAGTACGACGTGGGCAGCGAGGCCACCGAGACCGGCATCCACGTCACCACCGTCACGCTGGAAGCGACGTACCGCTCCAGCTCCGTTTCACCCACGACCATCACCGAAGCCGGCGGTGGCGTCCCATGATCTAGGAGGATCACACCATGCCAATCACCGCAGCGGTGCCAACGTTCGGCACCACCATCACCTTCAACAGCGTCGCAGTCGGCGAAGTTCTCAGCCTGAACATCGA
>RFQW01000635.1 GCA_009924765.1 Planctomycetota bacterium
GTGGCGTTCAACTCGATGGTGGCGCCACCCTCGCAGCGCAGCAGCGCCGTCACGTGATCCTCCACATCGCAGGTGCCCTTGAAGTCCGGCGGACCCGCCCACATGCTGGTGTGCGCGTACTGCTCCATGCGCTTGCCGAACGTCGAATAGGTCGCGCCGCTGGCGCGCAGCACCTTGGGATGGCCCATCAGGTGCAACGCGGCATCGAGCAGATGCACGCCAAGGTCGATCAACGGCCCGCCGCCTGATCGCGCCTTCGTGGTGAACCATCCACCCAACCCCGGCACGCCGCGACGGCGATACATGCTGGCCTTCACGTGATAGATGCGGCCCATGCGGCCATCGCGCTCCAGACGATGCGCCATCTCCACCGCGGGCATGCGGCGGCACACGAAACCCATCTGCACGGCGCGACCGGACGCCTTCGACGCCGCGATGATGCGATCGCACGCGGCCACGCTGGTCGCCATGGGTTTTTCAAGCAGCACATGCTTGCCCGCCTGCAGCGCCTGCACCGCCAGCGGTTCGTGCAGATCGTTGGGCACCGCCACCACCACGCCATCGATGTCGGTGCGCGCGAGCAGCCGCTCGATGCTTGGCTCCACCTCCACCTTCGGCTGCTCGGCCCGGAAGGCCTCCACCGCCGTCGGCTTGGGATCCCATGCCGCCACCACCGGAAGCCCTGCGCGCGCCGCATGACGGGCGTGCACGCGTCCGATCGAACCGGTGCCGATGATGCCGATGCGCTTCATGGCAGGAAGGTAGCGAACAACCACGCCGCGCCGCGAACGCCGCTCGAATCGCCGTGGCGGGCCAGACGGATCGGCGTGCGGAAACCGTCGCTGAAGCAGTGTGGCGCCATGGCGGCAGGCAGGCGCTCGGCCAGTCGCGGCACCAGGCTTGCACCGCCACCCAGCACGATCGCGTCGGGGTCGATCACGTTGCACACCACCGCAAGCGAGCGCCCCAGACGGTCGATCCAGCGGCTGATCGCGGCGGCGGCGCGTGCATCGCCCGATGCCGCGTGAGCGGCGATTGCATGCAGCGATGTCCCCGACGCACCACCCGTGCGCACGAAATCGGCTTCCACGCCCGGGCCACTGAGAAACACCTCCAGGCACGCGCCACGACCGCACCAGCAGCCGGCCACGGCGCGCTCGTC
>RFQW01000636.1 GCA_009924765.1 Planctomycetota bacterium
CGGCATCGTCGACTACGGCGATGTGGCGCTGATCATGCTGAGTTACGGTTGATCGGCGGCGCTCAGGCCACGACCGGAGCGCGGGCGGCGATCCACGCTCGCACGCGCATTTCGGCAGCCAGCACGCGAGCGGGGTCGGCATCCAGCACCAGCGCGGTTTCGGCGCGGGTGAGTTCATCCGCCCACCGCAGCTGCATCACCAGACGATCGAACGCGGGCAGGCTTCGAGCGTCGCGCTCGAGCCGCTGCAGATCGTTCAGGTCATCCGTGACCATCGACATCATGCAGGGCATTTTGTCGCAATCAGGGCCGGAGCGCAAGTGGCACGCGCGCGTGATCACGCCGCGAGCGAGGGTTCCTGTTCAAGCAGCCGGATGAACGCCTGCGACAGTGCCGGATCGAACTGCTTGCCGCAGCCGGAGTGGATCTCGCGCAGCGCCTGTTCGGGCGACAGCGCCGCTCGATACGGTCGGTCGCTTCGCATGGCGTCGTAGCTGTCCACGATGGCCATCACCCGCGCCATCTTGGGGATGGCCTCGCCGGACAGGCGGTGCGGATATCCGGCGCCGTCCCAGCGTTCGTGGTGCCACAGCACCGCGGGAACCGCGTGTTCCAGGCCACCCACGCCCTGCACGATGCGATGGCCGATCTCGGGGTGCATGTTCACCAGCGAGCGCTCCTCGGCGGTGAGGGCGCTTGGCTTGCTCAGCACCTGTTCCGGAATGCCCATCTTGCCCACATCGTGCAGCAGTCCGGCCATGCGCGCGGTGCGGCACTCTGCGGTGGTCATGCCTGCGGCGTTCGCCAGTCGCTCGGCCAGATGTGCGGTGCGTTCGCTGTGGCCCCGCACGCAGCGATGCGTGCTTTCCACCGCGCGAAGCAGTGCTTCCACGGCAGGGGTGCCGGCGGTGCGCAGCGCCACGGGTCGCAGCAGGCGCACCATGGCGGCCAGACGCGGAATCTCGCGTGCCTTCACCATGGATTCGCTCTTCAGCAGATCGTGGGCGAGTTCGAAGTCCATGCGGGCGCTCTGGCACAGCGCACGAAGGCTGCCACCCGAGCCAAAAGCCTTGCTCGTGATCGCGATGGCCACGCCGCGGGCCACGCCGTCCGATCGCTGGCGCGAGCCCGATGGCAGCAGCCAGCAGCCGGGAATGGGTT
>RFQW01000637.1 GCA_009924765.1 Planctomycetota bacterium
GTAGCCGCGCATGCGGTCCGTGACGCCCAGCGCCGAGCCTTCAAGCAGACGCGTCAGCGCCACGCGTGCGCGCACGGGGTCGGTGTCGGCAAGCTTGATTGCGGCGTCGAGTGCCATCACGCTGCTTCCGTCGTTGGTGGCGGGAGCGGCGGTGGTTGCGGGCGCGCCGATCACGCCACCATTGCCGGCTGGCGCGTTGGTGGTCTGCGGCGCATTGACTGGTTGCGCGGGCTGCAGCGGAACCATGGGCGTGGTGTTGCCAACCGCGGGCTTGTCGCCGCCCATCTCCTTCGCATCCACCGCACCGATCACGGCCGGCTGCGCGGTTTGCGCGGGCGTCATGGTGGTGGGGGCCACTTCGGCCGGAGCCGCGTCGCTCTGCAGTTCCTTCTGACCCACGGGACCTGTGCGCACCGTGACATCGGTGGAACTCGAACCCGTCAGCGCCTTGTATCCAAACCACGCGGCCAGCACGACCACCACCAGCACCACCGCAAGCAGCAGCAGCGTGCGCATCGGACGCCGCCTTCCACCACTGTTGGTCATGAAGCGTCCGCGGGGTGACTGACGAGAGCTTTGGCTGGCAAGGACCATGGGTGTGTTTTCTCCGGTGAGCGGCGAGTGGCAGAGAGACTAGATCGGCGAAATGGGCTGCGCAGCCACAACTCCGGTGCATTCGGCAAGCCAACCCACGCGCATGTCTGCTGCGGTCATGGGCACCGTCGGCACGCGCTGGCAGGCAAGGCCCACGCCCACCGTGGCGGCCCCCGCAGGCAGGTGTTGCAGGAAGCGGTCGTAGTAGCCGCCACCCCGACCCAACCGATGGCCCGCCGCATCGAACGCCAGTCCGGGCACCAGCACCACCTGCAGGCCGGAAACCGCGACCGGCATGCGCACCTTCGGAACCAGCACGCCCATGGCGTCCTGCTCGAAGGCCGCCGGATCCAGCGACTGCACCTGAAATGGTGACATGGTTCCATCCGCTTGCGACACTGGCACGGCCACGGTTGCACCCCGTTCCAGGGCATGGGCCAGCAGCGGCCGCAGATCCACCTCGCCCGGCAGGGGCAGGAACCCCATCACCACCTTGGCGCCGGCCCACTGGGGCCACGCTCGGATGGCGGCGCGGATGCCGGTGGATTCTTCCGCCCGACTGGC
>RFQW01000638.1 GCA_009924765.1 Planctomycetota bacterium
AAGCGGACTGTTCATGCGCTTCACCGGGGCTGCGCGTCGTGTGGGATGGACGGACGCGAAGGAGTGGTCGTGGCTGGCCGCGAACGAGCGTCATGCGCGACGCGGTGGGCCGGATGCGACGGAGGTGATGCTGGCACTGCTCGAAGATGCGGGCATTCCTCCGGTGCGCGATGCACGCATGCATGTGCAGGCGAGCGCGATGCAGGCGTGGCGGGATCGACGCGGCGCCATGCATATCGGTGACCGATACGTTGCGCTGGCGCCGACCAGTCGCTGGTCCTCCAAGCGATGGCCTGCGGCGCGTTGGCGCACGCTGGCTGAGCGTCTGGTGTCGCGCGGCGAGACGGTGTTGATGCTGGGTGCACCAAGCGAACGCGAGCAGGTTCGCGCGTGCATGCCACGGAACGGGGCGATCGACCTGTGCGGTGCACTGCCGCTTGGCGAGTGGTTTGCGGCGCTTGCTGGCGCGGAGGCCGTGGTGGCCAACGATTCGGCGGCGGTGCATGCCGCGGCGGCGCTTGGGCGTCCGCTGGTCGGCATCTACGGCGCGACGGATCCGGCGGCGGTGGGTCCGTATCGGCGCGCGGAGAGTGTGGTGGCGCCGCCAGGCGTGGCGCCCAGCGATCCGCATGCCTATCGCGACGCGCGCATGGTGCAGCGCATGGAGTTGATTCCCGTGGACGCGGTGGAGCGTCGGCTTGATGTGGAGCTGCTGCGAGGTCCGCGCTGGTGAATCGGCCGCTTCGCATCGTGCTTGCCAGCCGTTCGCCGCGTCGCATGGAGATCCTTCGCCGCGAGGGTGTGCACTTCGAGAGCATCGAGGCCGACGTGGATGATGCGGCGACCCCGCCGCAGGGAGATCCGCGCGAGGCGGCGCGCGCGCTGGCCGTGGCCAAGGCGCAGGCCGTGGCGGGCGCGCATGCCGACCGTTGTCGCGACGCCTTCGTGGTGGCGGCCGACACCATCTGTCATCACCGGGGCGAGTCCGTCGGCAAGGCGTCGGATCCGGATGAAGCGCGGACGATCCTGGCGCGGATGATGGATGGTGCGCACGCCGTGGTGACGGGCGTGGCGATCATGCGCCATGGTGCGTTGCAGACATTCGTGGATGAAGCGACCGTGCGACTCGAGCGCGTGTCGGCCGCGGACATGCA
>RFQW01000639.1 GCA_009924765.1 Planctomycetota bacterium
TGCAGCAGGCGGGCATCACCGCCAGCCAGCTCGATGCGGTGGTGTTCTACGAGAAGCCGATGCTGAAATTCGAGCGCATCCTGGAGACGTCGCTCGCCTTCGCGCCGCGCGGTTTTGCCTCGTTCCTGCGAAGCATGCCGCAGTGGCTGCAGAAGAAGCTGCACCTGCCGCGCGAGATCGACGCGGGATTGGGCGGCGACTACGCGGGCCCGATCTTCTTCACCACGCATCACGAGTCGCACGCGGCAAGCGCGTTTCATCCGAGTCCATTCGAGGAGTCGGCCATCCTGACGCTCGATGGCGTGGGGGAGTGGACCACCGCCAGTTGGGGCATTGGGCGGGGCAACGCGATCGACCTGCAGGAGGAGCTGCGCTTTCCGCATTCGCTCGGACTGCTCTACAGCGCATTCACCTACCACTGCGGATTCCGCGTGAACAGCGGCGAGTACAAGCTGATGGGTCTGGCACCCTACGGCGTGCCGCGCTTCAAGGATCTGATCCTGGAGAAGCTTGTGCACGTTCGCGCCGACGGATCCTTCTGGATGGACCAGCGGTATTTCAACTATGGCGCAGGGCTCACCATGACCGGCACGCGTTTCAGCGAGCTGTTCGAGGGCCCACCACGCAACCCCGAGAGCCGCCTGACGCAGCGCGAGATGGACATGGCGGCGAGCATCCAGGCCGTGACCGAGGAGATTGTGCTGCGCATGGCAAGATATGTGCATGCAAAAACTGGCCAGCGCAATTTGTGTTTGGCCGGTGGCGTGGCGCTGAATTGCGTGGCCAACGGGCGAGTGCTTCGCGAGGGACCATTTGAAAAGTTGTGGATTCAGCCGGCGGCGGGTGATTCTGGCGGAGCGTTGGGCGCGGCGCTTTTGCATTGGCACGGCGATCAACCTGGGCATTTGGGCAACGCGCGCCACGCGCAACCCACGGACTCGCAGCGCGTGGTGGTTGAAAAGTTGCTTGCCACAATTGTGGAGCGCGGCATGGCGCAACCCGCCGGAATTTTTCTGGAAAGTTGGCGACCGCTTGGCGTGTTGACTGGTCAAGGCATGCAAGCTTTGTCGCCATTCGCTGGAATTCTTCTTGACCCAAACGCCTGGAAAGAAGTGGCGGATTATTTGGATAAGCGCGGCGCGATTGCCTGGATG
>RFQW01000640.1 GCA_009924765.1 Planctomycetota bacterium
GCGGCCACCTGATGCACCTGCGCGAACATCGGGCGCAGCACCCCGCGGGCAAGTCGATACCGCTTGAAACTGCGGGCGCTCAGGCGACCATTCACCACGCACACCGGAATGTGCCGCGCCGTGCAGGCCTGCATGAAGTTTGGCCACAGCTCGAGTTCCATGAGGGCGACCGCCGTGGGCTGCACACGATCGAGGAATCGCTGCACGGCGAATCCCGCATCGAACGGATAGCGCACCACCGGAATGCGCTGGCCGAACAGTTGCATTGCGCGAGCGAAACCGGTGTCGGTGGTGACGCACAGCACCACATCGCCTTGCGAAGCCATGCTCTCCACCAGCCCGCGGGCCGCGTTCACCTCGCCCACGCTCACCGCATGAATGAGCAATCGTCCGCCTGCGCCTGGCGCAGGCAAGGCACCGCCCTGCCCCAAGCGAGCCGCCCAGTCGGTGCGATGCTTGCCTCGACTGAACATGCTCCACCCCCATACCGGCGAGGCGGCCGTCATGCCGATCAGGTAGGCGGCGTCAACCAGCGCGCCCATGCACGGAAACCTGTTTCGTGGCGCGACTCATTCGTTCACGCGCGAGAAGTACACGATGCGCGGCTGGTCGGTGGGCCGGTTCACGTTGCTGCGATCCACGCACATCACGTAGCGCGCGTCCTCCAGCACGCTGTCCGGATCGGTTCCGTTCCAGCCGCCGGTGGTGGGTGGGATCCTGCTTCACGGTGCGGATGCGGAAGTACACCGTGAACACGTCGCTGCGCGTGGTGATGAGGTTGCTGATGCCCTTGAAGAGCAGGTTCTGCTCCTCGCTGTCGCCGTAGCTGCTGTCTGGAGAGAGCGAGAAAGCTTCCTCGACGGTGATCTGATCGGCAGGCACGCTCGCGTTGACGAAGTTGAACTGACGCACACCCTGGCGGTCGGTGGACAGACGGGCGTCAAGGGCCTCGCCGCCGTTCTTTTTGAGCGCGGCATACCAGCCCTGTCCGTAACCGTAACCATCCGGACCGGCTGCGTACTGGAACCGATAGGGATCACGCCCAGCCAAGCGGACGCTCCATGCCTGGTCGTACTGCCAATCCGGGAAGCCCGCACCAGCGGCCCCCAGCAGCGCAGGATTGGCGAGCGTTGTGCGCGCGAGGCCGGTCA
>RFQW01000065.1 GCA_009924765.1 Planctomycetota bacterium
CTGCAGAACGCGGCGAGCATCGCGAGCCTGCTCCTCACCACGGAGTGCGCGATCGTGGATGTGAAGGAGAAGAAGAAGGCTGGTGGTGGTGGGCACAGCCATGGTGAGGACATGGATTACTGATCCGGGTCGGAGCTGAACGCATTGAAACGACACCGCCCGCCCTGAGAGGGGCGGGCGGTGTGCATTTTGATGTCGAGGGGGCGAACCGTAGCCAGTCGGGCGAGACAGCGGAGGTTGGACGCAACCCCAGCGTTGGCCAGGTTCCACTAGCCTGAGCCCATGGCGCAGTCCGGGCTTCATGCCGCCTTTGCAGGGTCAATCAAAGAATTGGCCGAGTTGTCTGATCACGAGCTGCTCGGAGTGATTTCCGCAGCGACAGAGTTTGACGTCGCGATCGAGCAGCGGGACGCATGGCTTGGTTCAATCCGCATCCTTAAGAAATCGCTGGTTGACCTAAACGGATTTGTCGCGCTCGAATTCGTCGTTCCTCGAATCGGATCGCGTGCCGACGCTGTTGTCATCTTGGGATCGACCATTTTCGTGATCGAATTCAAGGTTGGGCAATCCGTTGCTCTTCAAGGCGACCGTTCTCAAGTTTGGGACTATGCGCTTGACCTCAAGTACTTTCACGCCGCGAGCCATGATGCGCGGATCGCACCAATACTTGTGCCAACAGAGCTCCGGACGGAGAAGGTTGACGACGCAGTGTGGGATGCTGATCGCGTATGTCGGCCGATTGTGGTTGCACCAGAGCAACTCGGCGAAACTGTGCGGACTATGGCGCAATCCAGCGCAACAGATCCGATAGATCCTGTTGCTTGGTTGAAGTCCCCTTATCTGCCGACCCCAACGATCATTGAAGCAGCACGTCGGCTCTATTCCCAGCACTCCGTCGCAGACATAACAAGAAACGATGCGGGCGCATCGAATCTTTCTCGAACTGCGCGATCTATCGAAGCAATAATCGACGGCGCAAGTAGGTCTGGGCATAAAGCGATTGTGTTCGTCACCGGTGTCCCTGGGGCAGGAAAGACACTCGTTGGATTGGATGTTGCAACGCGCCGTCGGGACGTCAAGGAACCTACCCATGCTGTGTATTTGTCTGGCAACGGACCGTTGGTAGCGGTGCTGCGAGAGTCACTTGCCCGCGACCAAGCCGCTCGCCGGAGCCAATCGAAGGGAAAGAAGACACGGACATCCAAGAAGTCGGTGATGCATGAGGTCAAGTCTTTCATTCAGAACATTCATCACTTCCGTGACACTGGTCTCCGAGAGACTTCCGCACCGCCCGAGCATGTCGTTATCTTTGATGAGGCCCAACGTGCGTGGAATGTGCAAAAGACAGCGTCCTTTATGGCACGGCGTAAGGGTCGGCCGGGATTTTCGCAGTCTGAGCCTGAGTTCCTGTTGTCCTACCTAGACAGACATTCTGACTGGTCAGTAGTCGTATGCCTGGTTGGAGGCGGACAGGAAATCAATGATGGCGAGGCGGGGATCGGCGCGTGGCTCGAAGCGATCGAGAAGAAGTTTCCTACGTGGAAAGTCTTCATTACCGAACAACTTGCTGGCAAAGAGTACGGAGCCGCAGACGCGATTGGAAAACTGTCTGCCAAAGGCCAGGTCAATTCTGATCAGTGTTTGCACTTGTCGACGTCAATGCGTTCGTTCCGGGCAGAGCGCTTGTCCGCCTTTGTTAAATGCTTACTTGAGCGTGATATTGAGGCAGCGCGACTCGAGCTTTTAGAGATTCACGGTCGATATCCGATGCGAGTCACTCGGGATGTATCGCTTGCAAAGTCATGGCTTCGTGGGAATGCGCGCGGATCGGAGTCGATTGGAATGGTCGCCTCTTCAAAGGCGCAGCGGCTCAAGCCACACGCGATCGATGTTCGCATCGATGTCGATCCAGTTCATTGGTTCCTTGGCAATCGGCTTGACACTCGATCTTGCCACTTTCTTGAAGACGCTGCTACTGAGTTTCAGGTGCAAGGCCTAGAACTCGACTGGGTTTGCGTCAATTGGGATGCGGACCTTCGGATTGGAACCAGTGGCTGGGATCACTTCTGCTTCCGCGGGAAAAGGTGGCAGCGAGTACTCAAGGAAGAGAATCAAAACTACTTGATCAACGCCTATCGAGTCTTGCTGACCCGCGCCCGCCAGGGCCTTGTTGTATTTGTTCCGCCGGGCTCGGCTGAAGACCACACTCGCCAACCGAACTTCTATGACCGGACATACGATTACCTGCTCAGCGTAGGACTAGATCCGCTTTAAGAGTCTTTCAGCTGAAAACCACCGTGTCTAGTGCATTCATACGGTAGGTCGCTAGAGAGCCTTTGGCTATCAGCTTCGCGACATCCTGTGCAGCTGTTGCCATCGAACACTTTGCGCTGTCGGTCTACCTCAGGTCCCGCTGGTCATCTCGGTCCCCAAAGAGTGGCTGCGCTGGCCCCAGCGATCTCTACCTGCCTATGAAAGCACCGTTTCCAGCGCGCGCGACACCAAGAAGAAAGTCCCGCATCGGTGCGGTGAAATAGTCCCCGATACCCACGGTGTGAACACGCGCGTTTGGGTGAGAGGCTCGCCACGTAGCCACAAGATTTATTACCTCTTGCCGCGGGTCGCCCGCTGGGCCGTCGCCAGAGGCATCTGGGGTACCGTCAGTAAAGACAATGATGCAGTCAACTTCGGCGAATTCCATCGCGCGGCGGAGGGCCGTCGCTGTCCGTGTCTGTCCAGCTGGCGCCAGCGAGGACATTTCACCAACCAGGTTCTCTCGCATCTGCGGCGTAAGTTCGGGGAGTTCTGTGCTGTCCCAGGCGCGGCCTGTCGCCGAGTCGGATGCTGTCGGTAGGACCTTCACATCTGACCCAAACACAACCATCGACGCCTTTGCAACCGGGAGGTACTTGATCCACGCCGCGATCGTGCGCTTGGCGTCTTCCCACCGGCCCCCGCGGTCCATACTGGAAGATCGGTCGATGACGAACACGGTGTTCGTTACGCGTCCGGGAATTCCCAGCAACTCGCGTCGGATCTCGCCCGTATTTCGGAGCTCATCCTTCATCCCGCTCACTACCGCCTGTGCTTCGCGCGCCGCAGAGTCTGCCTCCTTTGCGCGCTGCGCGGCCGAGGCTTCCCTTGCCGCGGACTCCAGCGCATCCTTCGCACGTGCCTCGGCCGTGTCGCCAGCACTCTTGGCCGCCAGACGGGCGGCGCGTAGTTCTTCATCCAGCGCATCTGCTCGCCTTGACGCGGTCGCAATTTCAGCGGCCAATTTGTTCACATCGTCCACGGCAGCCCGCGCACGGTCCTCCGATTGCCGGGCCGCCGCCTCGAGTTCCGGAACTCGCTGGCTGGCCTCCTCGAACCTCCGGTAATTCTTGAGCATTTCGTCGATGGCGCCTGGATCGATGGTTGAGTCACCCAAGGACCGTTCGAAGACGGCGTGGAATGCGCGTGCACTTTCCTGCTCGGCGTCCAATCGGATCCGAAGATCTCCGGATTGCCGTTCCAGTTCCGCCACGCGTTCCTGGAGCGTTCCGATGGTGAGGTCGCCCCTCGACTTTTCAGCAGTGGCTCGATTGGCATTTCCAACTGAGATGAATGCCAGCGCTGCACCGACACAGCAAAGAACGATCAGGAGATCTACCATTGAAATCCACGCGGATTCGCCGGATTCGGATCTGGAGGAACGGCCAAGCACGGCTTACGTACCCCCCTGTTCATCTCGCTGGCGGCCAGCGCTTCCCCAAAGCCATCCCTGCTTCGGTACCGCAACCCGTGCAGAAACAGCTTCAGACTCGCGTGCGCGCCGTGCGGCGTCATCCAGCCCCGCCACGGCTCGTTCTACTGCTTCGTTGAGCGAGGTAACGGCGGTCGCAAAGCCCTTCGACAATGATTCTGAACCAGCCGCAGTCTGTGCCAGCGAGGTGCCCAATTCGAGCACCCTGGTCTGGCCACCTTGCAATGCGGTGGAGAGAGCGTTGGCTCCATCAGTGACCGTCGTCAGCCGAGAGATCACTGGGTTCAAGCCCTGACCGACGTTACCAAGGGCCCCTTCAAACTGACTCACGCTGTTCCTGAGGCGTTCGAGGTCGGTGGCCAGCTGTGAGTACCCGGCCGAGGAAAGGGTTTCGCCTGCACCAGCGATCTGCCGAGTCGCTCCCTGAAATCGCTCAGCAAGTTCACCTGCAGCCGAAGCCGCACGCTGCTGTATATCAAGCAGCTTGGTTCCGGATGCGATGAGGGCTTCCTGTCCTTCGATGCTCCTCTTGACTGAAGCCTGGAAATCGGTCAGTGCCGGGTCACGCAGGGGCGATACTGCCGCTTCGAAGGCTCGTGCGGTTCCTTCGATTGTGGTTGCCAGGCGTTGTTGTTGTCCAGTGAGCTCGGACTGTCTCGAAACCACCGCATCGAGTCGGTTCAGTGAGCTTGCGGTCATTTCCGCGAGCGATGCAGCAGCGAACTTCACTTGCTCTCCACATTGTGCCAACGCGAGCTGCATGTTCTTGGATGCATCACCCAGTCCCTCTGCAATTGCCTCAGTCGACATGCGGATCGAGCCCGACGCACCTTTCAAATCATCTGCGGCGATCTCGCATGCCGCCGCAAGCGAGTTGGCACGCGCGGCTCCGCGATCAGCCGCTTGTTCGAGGCGTTGCACAGCGTTTGCGAGAGCGTCGCTGGCAATCGAAACTTGGGCTGCCGCGCGGCTCATTCGATCGTCGTTATCGATGAACCGCACGTCTGCGGTCGATCGTATGGCGTTCTGGATCGCATTCCGTTCGACAAACACGAGCGCACTGAGCAATCCCTGATTGATAATCGCCAGCACCGCGCCGACACATACTCCAGCGAACAAAGGCGCGAGCGATGCGGCGGATTCGCTCAGTCGTTCTGGTGTCGACCCTGTCGATGTCAGCATCACGAGCGACTTTCCCGAATCACCGATGACGATCGACCCGGCGGTGAGCACGACACCGAGTAGCGGCGCGATCGTCCCTAGGCGTCGAAGAACCGCGAGCCACGGCTCGGTGTCGATCTCTCGCTCCAACATCATCAGAGACGCATCACGTGTGTACCCCGAGAGTACGCCGCTCCTACAGGCCTGGATCCAAGCGAGGCGATGCCGGCGTATCGCGATCGACGCGGTGAACGCGGAAGCGCACTGGAGTATGAGGAATGCGCCGCCGACAGAGATGATGGAAATGATTGTTGCGTTCATGGATATTGCATGGGATTTCGACTACCGACCCAATTCTGCTTGCTTGGGAGCCATATCCTTCGCTCGCGCGAGTTTTCTTTCGACAGCCCCCCGCATGTCCCTATCGGACACCCCCTTGTCACCAAGGATTTGCTCGTAGTCACTTACCGCGTGGCTTGACGCGGCATTTGCGTCTTCAGCTGAACCATTTTGGCGAAACAAGCGAGCAGCGATCAGCATTGCATCGCCGGCCCGCTCCAGTTCTGCGGGGGTTGAGGAATGAAACTCCTCCAGCAGCAGCCCGGCCACGGCATAGCAGGCAGCTCGCTTGCGCCACTCAGAGACAGTGGAGCCAGCGGCAACATCGAGAAGCGATTCGACCTTAGACAGAGACGTAACCTGGTTGAGGCGTTGCGCATCGCGCAGGCCCCTTACAGCCGCCTCCATTGCCCGGATTCCTCCAGGGGCCAGTTCAAGAAGCTCTTCGGTTGAAGGCAATAGTTCACCGCGGTCCCGCGCCGTCGCAACTATCTTCGGATTCCGCGCCGACGCAATTGACCGACGTTGAATGCCTGGAGGGTCGGAGTCTGGCAGTGCAGCGGTATCCAAAGTCGCAATCTGGTAAATACCCAGCGCAAGCAACACCCAACCGATCACGAGGCCCACGCCGGCCCAGCCTTTACGCGTCGTCATGTCGGCACTGGCGCGCTTCTTCGGAAGGGCGAGGGTTGCAACGGGGTCAATGGACACACTGGCTAAGATATCCTTCCGGGTTGGCGGCTTGTATCCGTCTTCTCCGGCGTGGACACAGATCATGAACGATCTTGCACTGGTATCCGTTGTGGTCGGTGGGATTCTGCTTCTTGCTGCCACATGGAACTACTTTCGAGAATTGCTTGTTCCAGTCGACAATCTCGTGATGCCACAGAGCCGGTCATTGGAAGGGTCTCGGTGGCACAGCAACGCAGTACAGCCCGGGTCTGCACCCGGTGCAACGGGTGGAACGTCAGGTGACGCGGTTGCTGTGCCAGATCAGGTGACTGTGGGGGGCGCCGATGGACAGTCAACGCTGATACCGCCGGGCGAAGCACCGCATGTGTTAGGTATTCGTCACGACTCCGCGATTGTTGGAGGCAAAGGACAAGACCCCCATCTTCCTCCCCACCATGATGGCGAGACAACGCTCAACATCAATGGTGTTCCCACAGTTTCATCGCACCAAGTCCTCGGCGCTACCTCGGCATCAACCGACGCGGTAATGGCTGGTGAGAAATCAGGACCACGTTTTCCCCTCGGCTTGCCATTGCCAGAACTGGTAAGCGCTCGCGACGTGCCGGCTGCAGCGGGGCCCTCCGGCCGAGCAGCTGGCCCGGATGGAGATCCAACGCAGTTGCCTGCAGGACTCATATCGGCGGTAGCCCGAGAGACGGTGGCGAACCTCCAGCCTTCTGTAACACGGCCTGCTCAGGCGATTGATTCCACGGAGTTAGCTCCACTTGTTCCGCCTTCTACCGCCCTGTCGGTGGTCGGGCAGGAGCGTCCCACTTACACGCTCGCTGGCAATTTCTTCAAGATTCAGGGCCTACGTAACCCACCACCTAATGAGGACACCCCCCGATGAACCAGGATGATCAGACGTCTAGCACCTTCGTGAAGTCGGTCGACGGGCGGATCCGGGGGGTGTTGGGCACCCCAGGCCTTGCCGTGGCGCTATTGGTTGCGTCTTGTATCACCGTTGAGCTGGGGATTTTGGCTGCCACCCAGCAGTACGAGGCTGCCACCGCCCCTTCTGGCACGACGATGATTCTTGGGATGTCGTCAGCGGGCATGGTTGTGTTTCTGGCCGAGCTCCTGAAGCTACCGGTCGCCTGGGTAAGCGGTGTTGTCGTCGGCCGTAACAGGATCATCTTCAACGCCGTCACGGCAGGCCTATGCCTCTTGACTGCCATCACCATCAAAGATCTCACTACTCGCGAGTGGAATCTTGCCCTTGAACCCGCGCGCGAACTCCACCGAAAGTCTGATGAAAAGTTTGCGGAGATCGCAAGCCTTGAGAAGAAAAAAGCAGATCTCACGCAGGACACGAACAACGCCAATGCGTACTGGCGCGAACAGATCGAACAGACGAACGCGGAGCTGGACAGCCTTCAGAAGCGAAAGGCGTCAGAGCAGTCAGCGCACACTGAACGGCTTCGGGCGCTCATTGTTCAGGCCGACCCGGGCTCTGAGGAACGAATTCGATCGCTTGAGCAGATTCGTGATAAGGAGATTGCGGCGATCGACAATGACATCTCCGACCTTCAGCGTCAACTCGATGCTGAGCGATCTGCGTCCCGCAATTCAAGTGACTCTGACGCCAATACCTTTGAGAAGTCCGTGGCGCGTGCACAGGAAGAGCGCAAAGCAATCGAGGCCCGCAACCTGCGGGCCGAGCAAGCTGCGGCTGCGAATTATGA
>RFQW01000641.1 GCA_009924765.1 Planctomycetota bacterium
TGCATCCGCATCGCGCGCAACAGCACGGCCGCATCACAGCAGGCGCAGGAGGCTGGAAACACCACGCGACCCATCGCGAAGGTGATCGACCGGGCCACGGAGCGATTCGAGGCGTCCGTGAGTGCGCTTCGTGGCGAACCCATCACTCCCGTCAAGGCGCAGGAGGCCGCCCGTCGCGGCACCGACCTGTTCCGCGACGCGTTGAAGCAGGTGAAGGATCTCCAGAAGAAGGAGGCAGCGAAGTCGCAGGAGCGAGAGCGCGCCGATCTCTCCAAGACCTATCAGGAGCTCGCCACACAGGTGCGGTCGGTGCGTGACGCGACCGTCAAGACCGTTCCACAGGCTGGTGAGCGCCTGGATCGCCGCGGTGCAGCCACGCAACGCGAGCAGTCCGCGCGACTGCAGGGCACGCTGCAGGCATTCCAGAACGGCCCCAAGGCGTCCGAGCTGATGGCCGCCGCCGAAACATTCAAGGCTGCGCACGCCCGCATCGACAAGGGACTTTCGGACAGCATCGCGTCGCTGCAGTCGGCAAGTGCAGACGCACGCACCATCCGCCATCTCGACCTGGCCGCCGACACGCTCATGTCGTTGGCGATCGCGCTGCGTGACCCCGAGCAGGGTGAGGACCCATTCGCCGACGGCAAGAATGGTGCGCAGCAGGAAGGTGGAGGTGGTGGCGGCTCCGATGAGGAGAAGAAGGGCTTGCCCCCGATCGCCGAACTGCGATTGGTTCGACAGCTGCAGGCACAGGTGAACCAGCTCACCAAGACGCTGGATCAATCGCGAGCCGGCGGTCAGACCGTTGACATCGAACTCACCGAGCTTGGCGCCATGCAGGATGAGGTGCGTCGACTTGGCGAGGACTGGATCCGTCGCATGAACGAGCGAACCAAGGGCGGCGAAGGCAAGAAGCCGATCGAGGAGCCCAACCTCACTCCCACCGACGCCTATTTCTTCCCGTCGCGGTCTGGAGATGAAACCGCACCCGCGCCCAAGGTGGATGCACCCAAGGCACCTGCCCCGCCACCAGCGAAGACACTTGATGAACTGCTTGGCATCGACGGCGCATCCGGCAGCGAGGCCGCGGCGCAGGCGCAGCGCGATCGCAAACTGGACAAGAACCTGAAGGAAGCCGACCTGAAGGATCT
>RFQW01000642.1 GCA_009924765.1 Planctomycetota bacterium
CCGGTCATGCTTCGGATCATGTGCCTGGCGTCCGTTCAGTTCTTCGGAGCGGCCGGCGTCGCGGCGGGCTCGGTCGCTGCAGGTGCAGCGGCGGGCGTCGCAGCAGCGGGCGCGCTTGCGGGCACTTCGGGTGTCGCGGCAGGCACCGCAGGTGCTGCGGCGGGCACCTCGGGAGCGGCGGCAGGCACCGCAGGCGCCTGCATGGGCGTCACCGGAACGCTGGCCGGTGCGGCTGGCGCTTCGGTCTTCGCTTCTTCGGTCGGCTTGCCCGCGGGCACCACGCGGTTGAACGCGTTCAGGCCCACGGCCAACACCAGATACACCGCGAACACCGCGACGGTGGCCACGGTCAGCGCGTCACCGGTGCGACCACCGAAGGCCGTGTCGGTTCCACCACCGCCACCGAAGGCGCTCGCCAGTCCGCCGCCCTGCGGGCGCTGCACAAGAATGACCAGCACCAAGGCGATGCTGACGGCGATGAAGAGGACGGTGAGGATGGTGAAGAGAATGCCCATGGGTTGCTCCAGCAATCAGCCGCGACGGCCCTTGAACGCGGTCGCTGCGCTTCCAAGGATGGAGGCGAAGTCGGCGCTCTTCAGGCTCGCGCCACCCACCAGCGCCCCCTCGATCTCGAGGTGGGCGAAGAGGCTTGGCGCGTTGGCGGCATTCACGGAACCTCCGTAAAGGATCCGCACCGCCGCGGAGGAGGGACGATCATACAGGTGTTCGAGGTCCGCCCGAATGGCGTCATGGGCTTCGGCGGCATCCTTGGGGGTGGCGCTCTTGCCGGTGCCGATGGCCCACACGGGCTCGTAGGCCACGGTGATGCTGGCCAACTTGTCCGCCTTCAGCCCGCTCAGGGCCCCCCGCAACTGCCGCTGCACCACCGCGGTGGCCTGGCCAGCGGTGCGTTCCTCGCCGGTTTCACCCACGCACAACATCACCTGAAGGCCGCTTTCCAGAGCCATATGAAGCTTTTCGCAGGTCAGCGCGTCGCTTTCCTTGTGGATGTGGCGGCGCTCCGAGTGGCCGATAATCACCTGACTCACCCCGAGGTCCACCAGCATCTCGGCGCTCACATCGCCGGTGAAGGCGCCGTTGGCCTCGCTTGAACAGTCCTGCGCACCAAGCCGGATGCCCGAGTGGCC
>RFQW01000643.1 GCA_009924765.1 Planctomycetota bacterium
CCTTCGCCACCGAGTAGTCGACGCACGCCACATTGGGTGCAAGCGGCGCAGGCTCCACCGCGGGCGAAAGCCAGTAATGCCCCACTACCACGGGCGGCGCGTCGGGCGGATAGTGCCTCCAGGAAGCCACGAAATCGCTCGGAAGCGGCTGCGCAGGCACGCCTTCGCGCGCCGGCAGCGAGATGTCGGCATAGGTGCGACCGTCCGCCGGCTCGAACCAGCGCGCGCGAATCGCGGTGCGTCGATGGCCCTCGGGGTCGGGCAGTGACACGCCCTCTGGCAGATCCACCTCTCGCCCCTTCAGGATCGCCTCGAACGCCTGCGCTTCAGGCGAGCCACGGTGATGCACCGCGCGGATCACCTCGGGCGTGCTCTGCCAGCGCGGTCCGAAGGCGCGAGAGAGCGTGTGCATGGCGGCATCGTCCCAGCACGCGTGCACGCAGCGCAGGTCACCCAGATCAAGCCACCACGGAACGCCGCGGAACCAGTCCAGCCAGCCCGCCCACTCCGCGGGCGGAATCTGCTTCAGCGTGGCGGCATGGATGCTGTGGTTGCGATCGGTGCGCGAACGGCACCAGTCCTGCGCATGCAGCGGCGCGTGCGTGGCCGACTTGGGCGTGGCGTACGCCAGCGCGTTGGTCTCGTGGTTGCCAAGCACCGCCTTCGCCGCGCCACCTTCCACCATCTCGCGAACCACCTCGAGCGCCTGCCGGATGTTCGGACCACGGTCAATCCAGTCACCCAGAAAGATCGCCGTTCGATCCGCATGACGGAACGCGCCGCCTTCACGGCGGTAGCCCATGCGCTCAAGAAGCTGCACCAGCTCCTCGGCATGGCCGTGCACGTCTCCGATCACGTCGTACATGGGGACAGCGTAGCCAACCCCTGCGCGGGGCCCAAGCGAAACGAGCGATCAGCCTGGATGACCGATGTCCTCAGGAGCGGCGACGACGAATCAGGCGATACGCCACGGCCGGCACGCCGATCAGGGCCATGCCGATGCCAAGGTTGCCCGTGGCGATCTTCTGGCTCCAGGTCAGGGCACTCTCCAGGATGACCACGCGCGCCTCGAGCTCGTTCAGACGAGCCTCGAGCGTCTTGGTCTTGTCCTCGACCTTGGTGTTGAGGCCCTGCAGCGCGGCCATC
>RFQW01000644.1 GCA_009924765.1 Planctomycetota bacterium
CACCCCGAGTCGAGCACGCGACTGCGCGCTGATCGGATTCGTCGATGCCTACATGGCTGAACACGGTCGCAGAATCGGAGCGAAGGCGGGATCGGTGAAGGTGTGGGGTCGTGCCCGAGCGCTTGCCCTTGAATACTTCGGAAGCGATCGCCTGCTGTCCAGCATCACCACCGACGATGCGCACGACTTCCGCGCATGGCTGCTGCAGCGCCCCGGGCGCCAGGCAGGCAGCACGATGGCCGAAGCGACCGTAAGAAAGATGTGCAGCGTGATCAGTCAGGTGATGGAGACTGCGGTAAAAACCGGGGTGATCGCTGCCAACCCCTTCAACGCGGTGCCGCGGTTCGTGGGTGGAAACGAAGAGCGAGAAGCCTATGTGTCGAAGCAGCAGGTGCAGCAGGTGGCCGATGCCGCAAGCGACCCCGAGCTGCGGCTGCTGATCGCGCTGGCCCGCCTGGCTGGCCTGCGTGTGCCCAGCGAGGTGCGCGGATTGACCTGGAGCGATGTGGACTGGAGCGAGCGCTCGCTGCGGGTGCAATCGCCCAAGACCGCGAGGTGCGGCAAGGCATGGAGGCTCGTGCCGCTGTGCCCCGAGCTGTACGCCACGCTGGAGAGCGCCTACCACGCCGCGCCCGAAGGTGATGTTCACCTGCTGCCCAGGCTGCGCAAGCACAGCGCGCCCACGATGCCGCTGCTGCGCGCGATCCGATCAGCGGGCACGACTCCGTGGCCGCGACTGTTCCACACGCTGCGCGCATCGTGCATCACCGATTGGCACCACCACTTTGCGCTGGGTGATGTTGCAGCATGGGCGGGCAACACCGTTGCAGTCGCAGCGCGGCACTATGTTCGCGCAGTTGGCGAAGCATTCACCGCAGCCACGCGGGGTGCATTAGGGGTGCTGGATTCGTCGCAGGCGCACCAAAGTGGGGTGCGAGGGGTGGTGCTGCCTGCTGCTGCGTTGCGTTGCCACGATGTGCCAAAGCACACACAACCCCCGATGATGTGGCAGGATGTGGCGTGTGCTGGCGATGTGGTGCACGCTGGTGCAGACACCGCCGAAGTGAGAGAGTGGACCGTACTGGACTCGAACCAGTGACCTTCTCCGTGTCATGGAGACGCGCTAGCCAACTGCGCCAACGGTCC
>RFQW01000645.1 GCA_009924765.1 Planctomycetota bacterium
ACCCACCAGCTGTGGATCACGTCGGCGCTTTCAAGCCGCAGCCACACCGGCTTGTTCACCGGCACGTGCAGCTCGTTCGCGATCACGACCTGACCGCCTGGAACATTGGCATCGACGTAGCGATATTCCCACCACCACTGATGTCCGATGGCCACCACCTCCATCGCACCCTCGGGCGGCTCGGTGCGCTCCACATCGCGGATCACGCGGATGGTGACCAGACCCAGCGTGAAAACGATCAGCAGCGGCACCACGGTCCACGCCAACTCGATGGGATTGCTGCCATACAGCTGGACCGGATCACCCTGCTGCGCCTTGCGGCGGCGGAACTTCACGATGCTGTACTTCACGATGCTGTACACGAGGATGCCTTCGACCACCACGAAGATGCCGGCGCAGATGCCCATCACCAGCCACGCCATCGACTCGATCTGTTGCGCCGGCGGGCTTGCAGTGTCGAAGATGGCGGGATTCATCACCGGCATCTCGGTGCCTGGTGCGCACACGACCGGGTCTGCGGCCAGTGCGGCGGTCCCCAGCGCACACGCGAACATCACACCAAACATCACTGATGCGCGCCTGAACAGATTGAGGGAGCGGACTGCCACGGGGCGGAGTCTAACGACTCACATCGATCTCGTCCGAAGCAATGCCGGTGACAGGAATCGAACCTGCACTCCTTTAGAGGGAAGCGGATTTTGAATCCGCCGCGTCTGCCAGTTCCGCCACACCGGCCTTGGGTGGTGAGCGGTGTAGTGTGACACGGAGGACCCGCAAGCGAACGACTGCGACGGACTGGGGATTAGGCGCCCTCGCCAAATTCCAGCAGCACCATCACCACGTCACCGAAATCGACCATGCCATTACCGTCCAAATCCGTTTCACAGCCTGCGCAGGGGCCAAACTTTAGCAGCACTATCACGACATCGCCGAAGTCGACAAGTCCGCTGAGGTCGAGGTCCGCAACCGAGCCTGCAGTGCGCTCGGCACCGACAATCGCTCCCGTGCCATCTCGGACGATCCGCAGATCCAAGCCCCTGGCGAACATGCGACGGATCCGACCCGCATCATCCCGCTGGACGCGGGCAGGCGTGCTCGTAAGGGTGCCGGTCGTGTTCGCGGTGAACAATGGCAACTCG
>RFQW01000646.1 GCA_009924765.1 Planctomycetota bacterium
CCCACCACGCCGTAACGAAGAGTTCCGGTTGCTGTCTTCACGGGTCGAAGGATAGTCGCTTCGCTCAGTCGCGAACGATGGTGCGCCGGCGTTCCCGTTCGGCGCGGCGAGCCTCGCGTTCCACCGCCTCGTGCGCCAGCGTGAGGCAATTGGCCAGCGTCCAGAACAGCCTGCACGACATCGCCGCGCCAACCACGAATCCAAGGCACGAGAAACCAAACAGCGACAACACCACGCCTGCGGCGGATCCGTTGCCTGTGTAGTGCTGCACGAATCCGCCCGCGAATGGAGACAGCACCATCACCGCCACCCAGACCCAGGTCCACACGGAGGCGATGGTGTGCAGCGCCGGGTCGCGCAGATAGGCGCCCACCCGCCCCACATGTCGCAGCACCAGGATCCACGGGATCTGTCCAAGAATGCCGAGCACGGAGCACAGCACGAGCAACGTGTCATCGGGAACCAGCTTGGTACCGCTTGCCGCCGCCGCGGCGGCGCGCGCGGCACTTGCCTGAATGTCCACCACACGAAGCAACGCGATCAGCCACCACACCGCAAGTGGAGCGGCCAACCACGTGCGCCACGGCGACGAGGCATGCAGGTCGAACAGATGCGCATCCTTACTCGGAAGCGGCCGCGTGAGCAGCCATCCCACCAGAGGTGCGAGCAGCGCCATGGGCACCACGGTCCATCGCGCATCGATGCTGGTGCGGATGCCGATCACATCCAGCACATCGGCGTCGAGCAGCAGGAACATCAGCACACCCACGCACAGCATCAAGCAGGCGATCAACGCCCGCATGAACACCTGCGTCACCACGGGCGGGCCTTCCAGATGCAGCTCGCCTTCCCGCCAGTGTTCGCGCACGCGCGACTGGTGCCCGCATTCAGGGCAGCGACCGGACACGCTTCCGGTGAGCACATAGCCGCATTGCGTGCAGCGTGGTGCCCGCCCGGCCGCGCTCATGCACGCACCATCGACTCGCGTTCTGAGGGGCGACGCGTGGACCACGCGACCGCTTGCCTGAACATGCGAAGCCCCAGTGGCTCCCCGCGGCGCTGTTCCGCCGACAGCCGCGTCCACCACGGGTGCTGCGTCCAGCGCGTGAATCGCTCGGGGTGCGGCATCAGGCCGAAC
>RFQW01000647.1 GCA_009924765.1 Planctomycetota bacterium
CGCACGTTGTTCACCATGAAGCCCGTGCAGAAGCGCGAGCCGCCGGTGCTGATCACGGCCACCGAGGGAATCTCGTTGCGCCAGCCGTCGCCCTGGCTGCAGATGGTGTCCACGTTGCAGGAGCCGCTCTTGGCCATTGCGATGGCGGCGATGTCCATGAAGCGCCGGTAGCCAGCGTTGATCGAACCAACGGTCAGGCGAACATCGCGCTCGAATGCCTTGTCGACGCTCAACTCGACCACGATCTCGTTGCCCGGAACGGGCGGGGTCCACAGCTGACCGTGATCCGCGTTGTCGGCGGCAGTGAAGGGGCGCACGATGCCCGCCATGTCGCCGGAGTACACGAACAGCGTCGCCGTCTTCGGCAGCCAGAACTCCGTGAAGCCGAGGTTCATGCTGCGCGCGTTCTCGCACGTCAGCCGCAAGCGCCACACGCGACGGACATCGCCGTTGGCGTCCTGCACGGTCTCCCAGGTGCCGTCGGTCTTCGGGGTCAGGTGAACCGCGGTCGGAACGGCGTACCGCGGAGCCTCACCGGCCTGGGCGGCCAGTTCGTCCTCGTCGGCGATCAGGTTGTAGTCAAGATCCATCATCTGGCGAACCGCAACCTGGGCGCTGGGCTTCAGGTTGAACTGGGTCGCCGCCGGCTTCTCAAGCGTGCGCGCATCGGCGGCCCGGGCAACGGAAGGAATCGCCATGACGGCGAGGGCAAGCAGGGCGAGCAGGCGTGAAAGTCGGGTACGAGCGATGGCCATGTGTTGGGTTCCGTCAGCTGGGTATGCGCGAACAGCCCGCATCCGGTCGCGGAAGCGGGCGATGCGCGAACATAACCCGGAAGGTTCAGAGTGCGTAAATGAACCCGGAAGAACGCGACAAATGACCGCAAGGCCGTGGACGTCTTTGATTTAACAGAACACCCATTATGGGCGGATAGGGGTGTTCAAGGGCTGGAGGCCGGGGTCGAATACGGGCCGCCAACGGCGCGCCTGTTCACGGCCGAACCACTCGCCGGCGACGGACTCTGCCAGCCAGTGGCCGGACTGGTTGGCGGCGGATCTTCTGTGGGCTTGGACTGCTCAGCGGTTCCCTTCGCGGGCATCTGCCGAGCGTCGGGCGGCAACGGCATGGTGTTGCTGTT
>RFQW01000648.1 GCA_009924765.1 Planctomycetota bacterium
CGCAGGTGGCTGTGGGCCTTGGACATCTCAGGCCTCTTGCCAGTTAAACGTCACAGCCAGGGAGCTTGCCAGGCTGAGCCTCCCTGAACAAGCAACAAATGCAACAGGCGGCCGCTCAGCTCAACTCAGCTGGGCCAGGCGGCTGGCCCATTCACTTCTTGCGGCAGTAGCCGCCGCCCACATTCATCCAGCCTTCCAGGCAAGCCTTGCCATGGGTGGGCTGCAGGCGCGCAAGGAGCCGCTTTCGGCATTCGGCTCTGCGCGCCGTTGGAAGGAAATCGTTGATGTGCATGGATCGCTCGATGCCACTCGTGCGCGCCTCACCAGCATCTACGACGACTGGTGGCGCCGCTGGCGCGTTCGCTACTACGACACGCTGCTCGACAATGCCACCGTCATCAGTCGCACCAACAAGATGCGCTACGCGATGGTGCTGGCGATGGTGAACGACATCGACCGTGTCTTCGCGCTTCGCCAGCGACTGAACGCGGAACTCAACGGCACCGTGCTGGCGTTTGGCCTGGCTGCTGCGTACCGCGACTCGGGCAACAAGTGGCCCGTGGGCTTGAACTCCACGTATGCGGTGTTCACCCTCAAGCGGTTCGACATGGACCCGTGGGATCCCGCCGCGGGCCGTTGGCAGTACGAGAATGAATCGTCCTCGCGTGCCATCGAGACCGACTTCGGCCGTCTGCAGATCTCCGGCGGCATCCTCTACGCGCGCGGGTTCGACAAGGAATCGGGCGACGCCAAGAAGGCGTCCAACGACGGCCTCACCGGCGACTTCGTGGCATGGCCCGCGCTGCGCGCGGTGAGCCGCGCCTCCGGCGGCAAGTGATGCCGCAACCCCCACGCTGACAGGAAACGCATGTCACATTCGACCGCAGAAAACGTGGTGATCATCGGCAGTGGCCCGGCCGGCTGGACCGCGGCCATCTACGCCGCGCGAGCCAACCTGAACCCCGTGGTGTACGTGGGCGTCCCGTCCACGAACCCCGCGCCGGTGCTTCCGGGTGGTCAGCTCATGCTCACCACCGAGGTGGAGAACTACCCCGGATTCCCGCACGGCGTGACCGGCCCCGAGATGATGGCCAAGTTCCGCGAGCAGGCCGAGCGATTCGGCACGCGCGTGGTGGA
>RFQW01000649.1 GCA_009924765.1 Planctomycetota bacterium
CGCGTGCGCGTCCACGCTGGTCACCGCGTAGTCGCCGCTTCGCTGCAGCAGGTGCGCGCACATGCGACCGATCTTGCCGGCTCCGAGAATGACGACCTTCTTCATGCTGATGTCTCCGTTGGCGATTGTGCCGTGAATGGTTCGGGTGTGATGGGTGAATGCGGTGCGCGTGCGTCAGTCGGGCAGACGGTCCAGTTCGGCGCCCACCGCGTCCATGAGCGACTGCACGGTGGCCGGGCCGAAGTCGAAACGAAGTCCCGCCGCCGCGAACAGTTCGGGCAGCGGCTTGCTGCCGCCCAGCGTCAGCGCGCGCTTGTACGCCGCCAGCGCGTCCTTCTCGCTCTTCTTGCTGGCCAGCCACAGTTGCAGCGAGCCCAGCTGCGCGATGCCGTACTCGATGTAGTAGAAGGGCATGCCGAACAGGTGCAGCTGGCGCTGCCACATGTGCGCGCGCGAGGCCTCGATGCCGCTCCAGTCGAGCGAGCCACCGAAGCGCGCGTCAAGATCCAGCCACGCCTTGGTGCGCTCGGCGCTGGAGTGGCCGGGGTTCAGATACACCCAGTGCTGGAACGCGTCGATCTGCGCGATCCACGGCAGCATGCTGATCACGCCCTCCAGCAGCTCGCGACGCGCGCGCTCGGCGTCGGCCGTGCTGAAGAACTCCTCGAGGTAGGGCAGCGTCAGCAGCTCCTGGCTCATGCTGGCCACTTCGGCGAACTCCATGGGGCTGCCGCGATAGGCCAGGATGGGATCGTCCTTGCTCAGCAGGCTGTGGAACGCGTGGCCCGCCTCATGCACCATGGTGGTGAGGTCGCGGTGCATGCCGGCGGCGTTCATGAAGATGAAGGGCACGCGCGAGAGCTGCCGCTGGTACTGGTAGCCACCCGGCGCCTTGCCCTTGCGGCTGTCCAGATCCAGGCATCCACCACCGCGCATGCTGTCGAACATCTGCGCCAGCTCGCTGTCCATGCGGTGATACACCTTGCTGGTGCGCTCCACCATCTGGTCCGCGCCCTCGAAGGGTCGCAGCGGCGAGCGGCCCTTCACGTCCACCTTCAGGTCCCACGGGCGCAGCGCGGTCAGGCCCAGCGCCTTCGCGCGGCGTTCCTGCATGCGGCGGGCCAGCGG
>RFQW01000650.1 GCA_009924765.1 Planctomycetota bacterium
AGCCGCGCTGGTGTGGGGCCTGCAGCACGAGCAGGCGCGCACGGCCGAGGATCTGCTGTTCCGCCGCACGCGCGCGGGGTTGCTGAACGCCGCGGCCACCGCGTCGTGCATGACGCAGCTCGAGCGTGCGCTGGCGGATTGATTCCGCGGCTTCGGTCGCCTGGCTGAAGTCGGAACGACTAGATTTGGGTGATGCAGAGACGAACCGAGGCGTGGTTGTTGCCCGCACTACTGACCGTGTGTGCATGCATGCTGGGGGCGCAGGCGGATGCCCCGCATGTTGGCGGCCCGCCCATCAAGGCCGCGCTTCAGGAACGCCGCACGTGGGTTTTTGCGGACCCCGCGCCCACCGTGACCTTCGACAACCAGTTCAGCGGCGCGCGCCTGAACGCGTGCACGCAGGTGGGGCCGCACGACTTCAAGGTGCTGATCACGCCGGAGAACGAGCCGATCAATCCCAGTCCGTGGTACGCGTTCCGCGTGAAGGCGGATGCGCCGGTGGACATCACGGTGCATCTGGTGATCACCACCGCCAAGAGTCGGCCGCGCGCGCGTGTGAGCGCCGATGGCGTCACGTGGAAGCGGGTGTCGGACACGGATTGGCAGGGGGCGTCGGGCGCGCCCGAGTGCGTGCTGAAACTGCACGTGGGTCCGCAGCCGACGTGGGTGGCGAGCAACCACATGATCGGCAACGAGCAGCTGTGGTCCTGGACGGACATGCTGGCCACGCGCCCTGATGCCAAGGCACGGGTGATCGGCGACAGCGCTGGCGGCCGTCCGCTGAAGCTGGTGGAGTTCAACGACGGTGCGCCGCCGAACTACGTGATCGTGATCGGTCGCCAGCATCCGCCGGAAGTGTCCGGAAGCGTGGGTCTGATGCGTTTCATGGAAGCGGTGCTTGGCGACAGCGAGCTCGCGAAGCGCTTCCGAACCAAGTTCCGGGTGGTGATGGTGCCGCTGGTGAACCCGGATGGGGTGCATGAAGGACAGTGGCGCAGCACGCTCGGAGCGGTTGACAACAATCGCGACTGGCACGACTTCAGCCAGCCGGAGTCGCGTGCGGTGCGTGATGCGATTCTGGCGATCCAGAAGCGGCCGGACGCGCGGCTGTTCCTGCTGCTCGATTTT
>RFQW01000066.1 GCA_009924765.1 Planctomycetota bacterium
CAGACCTGTGGTGCATCCCGGAGTTTGGTGTCCGTTGACGCTTCGGGCCGACATTCCATACCATCGACGCTTTGACTTCGTGAAAAATGGAACGAAGTCGGACCCGCCTCCCGTCAAGGAACCCCAAAGGCCGTGAGCCGATTCCTCTTTCCGCGCTGGTCCAACGCCCTCCTGCCATTCGTGCTGGTGGTGGGTGCCGTGGCCCCCTTGTACGCCGTGATGTTCGTGGCCTATGGCTTCAGTCCCAAGACGCTGGAGGCCGGCTACATGCCGCACCAGCCAGTGCCCTACAGCCATGCCACGCATGCAGGCAAGCTGGGCATGGATTGCCGCTACTGCCACAACACCGTTGAGCGAACCGGCTTCGCCGCCGTGCCCGCCACGCAGACCTGCATGAACTGCCACACGCAGATCCACCGCGACAGCCCCAAGCTGGAGAAGGTGAAGCAGAGCTACGAGACCGGCATGCCCATCGAGTGGGTGAAGGTGCACAAGCTCGCCGACTACGCCTATTTCAATCACTCCGCGCACATCAACCGTGGCGTGGGTTGCGTGGAGTGCCACGGCCGCGTCGATCAGATGGAAGAGGTGTATCGCGTGGCGCCGCTCAGCATGGGCTGGTGCCTGGAGTGCCATCGCCAGCCGGTGGATCGCCTGCGTCCGGTGGACAAGGTGACCAACCTGAGCTGGGACCAGAACAAGGAGCTCTCGCGCGAACAGCGTGAGCAGCTGCAGAAGACCTTCAACATTCATCCAAGCGAGAACTGCTCCACATGCCATCGCTGAACGGCTCCGACAAGACGATTTCGCTCCCCGTGTCACAGCCCCAGACCGGCGGTTGTGGCTGCAGCGACTCGAGCGAACCCAAGCGCACCGTTGATGCACGCAAGGGCGCGTCCTGGTGGCGCTCGCTCGGCGAGCGTGAGCAGGACGCGCAGGCCATGGCATTCGCGCATCGCGAATTCCCCGTCGCGGCCGACACGCTCGACGGCGAGGATCGCCGCACCTTCATCAAGATCATGGGCGCGGGCTTCGCGCTGGCGGGCCTGGGCCTGACCGGTTGCCGTCGCTGGCCCGAGAGCGAGATCGTTCCCAACGCCAGCCAGCCAGCCAATCGCGTGCCCGGCGTGCCGGTGATGTACGCCACCGCCACCGAAGTGCGCGGCGTGGGCTACGGCCTGATGGCCACCAGCTACGACGGTCGCCCGATCAAGCTCGATGGCAACGCGGAGCATCCGTATTGGGGCGGTGCAAGCACCCCGTGGATGCAGGCGCGCGTGCTGGAGCTGTACGACCCCGAGCGCAGCCGTCAGGTGTTCAAGGCCGGCAAGGCATCGAACATCGCGGAGTTCAACGCATGGCTGGGCGAGCGCGCGAAGGCGCTGGCCGCCAAGCAGGGCGAGGGTCTGGCCATCCTGACGCAGGCCACCTCGAGCCCGTCGATGAAGGACATGCTGGCCCGCGTGCAGCAGGCGTACCCGAAGGTGAAGGTTGCGGCGTGGGAGGCACTCGCCGCAACCGCATCGCTGGATGGCACGCAGGTCGCGTTCGGCGCACCGATGCGTCTGGTGCCGCAGGTGGAGAAGGCCAGCGTGATCGTGTCGCTGGACTGGGACATGCTCGGCACCGACCCGATGGCGCTGCGCCACACGCGCATGTGGGCCGAGGGCCGTCGCCTGAATGGCGCGGACCCGAGCAAGCAGACGCAGAACCGTCTGTACGCGTTCGAGCCGCACGTGACCGTGACCGGCATGGCGGCCGACAGCCGCGTGGCCGTGCGTCGCGGTGACATCGCCGTGCTCGCCGCCATGATCGCGCAGGCGCTTGGCGTGGGTGGTGACGCTTCGCTGACGGCGGCCATCGGTCGCCTTGCATCCAGCCCCGCTGCCAAGGGCATGCTCGATGAGCATTCGAAGGAAGTCGTCGATCAACTCGTGAAGGACCTGCAGGGCGCCAAGGGTGCCTCGCTTGTCATGTGCGGCACGGGCCAGAGCGCCGAGGTGCACGCGCTGGTGGCCGCGATCAATCAGGCGATCGGTGCCATGGGCACCACCGTGGGCGTGCAGTCGGCCGATGCCGGCGCGATGCGCCTGCCCGAGCTGGTGACCGCGATGAACGCGGGTCAGGTGGACACGCTCCTCATCATCGGCGCGAACCCCTGCTACGACGCACCGGCCGATCTCGCCTTCGCGAAGGCGCTGGCAAAGGTGCCCAACGTGGCGCGTCTGGCGTACTACCGCGACGAGACCAGCGTGGATCCCGCGTGCACGTTCCATGTGCCGCAGACCCACTTCCTGGAGTGCTGGGGCGATGTCACTGCTCCGGACGGCACGAAGTCGATCCAGCAGCCGCTCATCCAGCCACTGATCGATCCGGCGCAGGGTGGCGTGAGCGGGATCGAGATGCTCGCCACGCTGCTCGGCGGCAGCGAACCCAAGGACGGCTACACCATCGTGCGACGGACCTCGATGGCGTCGAGCGGCATGTCGGGCGCCGGACAAGGGCGTGATCTCGTCCGCGACCCCGTCCGCAGCGCCCGGTTCGATCCGCGCAGGCGACGTGGCGAAGGCCGTTTCGGCGCTCGCCGATGCGCAGCCCTCTTCGCGCGACGCGGGCCTGGAACTGTGCTTCATTCCCGACAACCGTGTGCTTGACGGCCGCTTCGCGAACATCGGCTGGATGCAGGAATTGCCCGATCCGGTGACCAAGATCACCTGGGACAACGCGCTGCTGCTTTCGCCGACCACGGCGAATCGCCTCGGCGTGAAGCAGGGCGCCATGGTCAAGGTGACCGCAGGCGACCGCAGCATGCAGGCGGCGGTGTTTGCCGTGCCGGGCATGGCCGATGACACCGCGGCGATCGCGCTTGGCAACGGCCGCAAGGAAGTCGCGGGCACCATCGCCACCGACGCCGGCTTCGACGCCTACCCCATGCGCACGACCGCCGCCATGGGCATGTTGCGCGGCGCCAGCGTGCAGGCGACCGGCGACACCTACACCTTCGCGCACACGCAGGATCACGGCAGCATCGACGCCGCGCTGATCCCCAGCGTGCCGCACAACAGCGTGCAGGAGCGTCTGCCCACGCTGGTGCGCGAGACCACGCTGGAGAGCTACAGGCACCATCCCGATTTCGCGGAGCATGCGGTGCATGTGCCGCATCGCCTCAGTCTGTGGCAGGAGGGCAACCTCGACGGCGCGCAGTTCCGTTGGGCCATGTCGGTGGATCTCACCACCTGCACCGGTTGCCAGTCGTGCGTGACCGCCTGTCAGGCGGAGAACAACATTCCCATCGTGGGCAAGGACCAGGTGAAGCGCGGCCGCGAGATGTTCTGGATCCGCGTGGATCGCTACTTCCGCGGCGCGGATCCGGCCAAGCCCGATGGCTTCGCGGTGCAGCCGCTCACCTGCGTGCAGTGTGAGAACGCGCCCTGCGAGCAGGTGTGCCCGGTGGCCGCCACGGTGCACGACAGCGACGGCCTGAACAACATGGTCTACAACCGCTGCATCGGCACCCGCTACTGCAGCAACAACTGCCCCTACAAGGTGCGTCGCTTCAACTTCTTCGACTATCAGCGCCGCGATCCGATCCGCGAGCAGCAGGGGCCGATGCAGGTGAAGCCCGAGTACTACGTGGAGACAGGCCCCGACGAGTGGCTGCGCATGCAGTTCAATCCCGAGGTCACGGTGCGCATGCGCGGCGTGATGGAGAAGTGCAGCTTCTGCGTGCAGCGCATCGCTCAGGCCAAGATCAAGTACAAGAACGAGTGGGCCAAGGCCGGCGGCACCGCCAGCGGCAAGCCCAACTACTCGATTCCCGATGGCGCCGTGGTGACGGCCTGCCAGCAGGCGTGCCCGGCACAGGCGATCGTGTTCGGTGACCTGAACGACCCGACCAGCAAGGTGAGCAAGCTGCACGCGGCGCGCGTGAGCTATGGCCTGCTGGAGGAACTCAACACCAAGCCGCGACTGAAGTACATGGCGCGCGTGCGCAACCCCGGCGTGGATCACGGCGCGGGTGGCCACGGACATGATCATGGCAGTGGCGATGGTCACGGCGGCCACGCGAACAACGGCACGCAGAACGGAGCCCAGGCATGAGCGCGATCCCGTCGCATGGCAACAGTGGCCGGCTTCCCGGCTTCGAGGAAACCGACAACACCGCGGATGTGCCCGGCAAGCGCGCCACGCTGGTGCTGCACATGGATCGGTTCAACCAGGTCACCCGTCAGGTGTGCCAGGTGGCCGAGAGCAAGCGGCCGCCCTTCGCGTGGTACGCCGCGTTCGCCGTCAGCCTGTCGCTGGTGGGCCTGCTCGGCATCTGCGTGAACTACCTCATCTTCACCGGTGTCGGTGTGTGGGGCCTGAACAACCCGGTGATGTGGGCCTTCGACATCACCAACTTCGTGTTCTGGGTCGGCATCGGTCACGCCGGCACGCTGATCAGCGCCATCCTGTTCCTGTTCCGCCAGAAGTGGCGCACGGGCATCAACCGCTTCGCCGAGGCCATGACGATCTTCGCCGTGATCTGCGCCGGTCTGTTCCCCGGCATCCACGTGGGTCGCGTGTGGCTGGCGTACTGGCTGTTCCCCATTCCGAACCAGATGGACATGTGGCCGCAGTTCCGCAGCCCGCTGCTGTGGGACGTGTTCGCCGTCAGCACCTACTTCAACGTGTCGCTGCTGTTCTGGTACGTGGGCCTGATCCCCGACCTGGCCACGCTGCGCGATCGCGCCAAGGGCACCATCCAGCAGTTCGCCTACGGCCTGTTCGCGCTGGGATGGCGCGGCAGCAACCGTCACTGGCACCGCTACGAGCGCGCCTACCTGCTGCTGGCCGCGCTCAGCACGCCGCTGGTGCTCAGCGTGCACAGCGTGGTGAGCTTCGACTTCGCGGTGAGCCAGCTGCCCGGCTGGCACACCACCATCTTCCCGCCCTACTTCGTGGCGGGCGCCATCTTCAGCGGCTTCGCCATGGTGGTCACGCTCGCCGTGCCCGCGCGCCAGATGTTCGGCCTGAAGGACATGATCACGCTGCGCCACCTGGACAACATGAACAAGATCATCCTGGTGACGGGATGCATGGTGGGCTACGCGTACTCGATGGAGTTCTTCATCGCCTGGTACTCGGGCGCGATGTACGAGAAGTTCGCGTTCGTGAACCGCGCGTTCGGCCAGTACTGGTGGGCCTACTGGATCATGGTCAGCTGCAACGTGATCACGCCGCAGCTGTTCTGGTTCAAGAAGATCCGCACCAGCATCCCCATCATGTTCGCGCTGAGCCTGGTGGTGAACATCGGCATGTGGTTCGAGCGCTTCGTGATCATCGTCACGAGCCTGGCGAACGACTTCCTGCCGACGAGCTGGGACTTCTTCACGCCGACCTGGGTCGACATGGGCACCATGATGGGCGCCTTCGGCCTGTTCGGCACGCTGTTCCTGCTGTTCTGCCGCTATCTGCCCATGGTGGCGATCGCCGAGATCAAGGCCACCATGCCGCAGGCGGATCCGCACTGGCCCGGCTACGGCCATCACCACGGCGCCGGCGCGGCGCACGCGGCCCACAGCCCCGATGCGCCCCACGCACCCTGAACCCCGCACGAAACCGGAACCACAGAGATGACCACCTTCGCTCCCACCACCTCCACGGACCACGACGCTCCGGCCGCACGCCGGCGCGTGCACGGCGTGCTCGCGGAGTTCCATGATCCACACGCGCTGATGCACGCCGCCGAGAAGGTTCGCGATGCCGGCTACCGCTACTGGGACTGCCACACGCCGTTCCCGGTGCACGGACTCGACAAGGCGATGGGCGTGCAGCGCACCATCCTGCCGCTGCTCGTGTTCGGTGCGGGCATGACCGGCACCACCGTGGGCTTCATCCTGCAGGCCTTCACCAACGCCAGCAGCATCTCGCTGTGGGCGCTGGTGTGGGTGACCGGTTATCCCTTCCTGATCAGCGGCAAGCCGCTGCTCAGCCTGCCGGCGTTCATTCCCGTCATGTTCGAGCTCACCATCCTGCTCGCGGCCACAAGCTGCGTGGGCCTGATGCTGCTGCTCAACGGATTGCCGTGGCTCTCGCATCCGCTGCTTGGCAACAAGCGCTTCCTGCGCGCCACCGACGACCGCTTCTTCATCGTGATCGAGTCGCGCGACCCGCGCTTCTTCCGCAGCCGCACGGAGGAATTCCTGAAGAGCCTGGGCGCCAAGGCCGTCGAGGCGGTGGAGGCCTGACATGCCGCGACTCTTCATCTACATCGGACTCATCCTGCTGCTCTGCCTGCTGATCCCGCCGGCGGTGATCGCGCGCGTGCGTGCCACGCCCAATCCGTCGCTGCCGATCCACATCATCCAGGACATGGCCTTCCAGGCGAAGTTCAAGACGCAGGCCGTGAACCCGCTCTTCGCGGATCGACGCACCATGCGACCGCCGGTGGAGAACGCGGTCGCCCGCGGCGAGACGTACCTGGACACGCACCTGTACGACGGCGTGATCAATGGCCAGTGGGCGGCCACGCTGCCTGCGCAGGTGCCGCTGACCATGGCCACCCTGCAGCATGGCCAGCAGCGCTTCAACATCTACTGCTCGGTGTGCCACGGCGAGAGCGGCGCCGGCGACGGTCTGGTGAACCAGAAGGCCATGGAACTGGTCGCCAACACCAACGGTCCGGTGAACGGCACCGTGTGGGTGCAGGCCAAGAACCTGGTGAACGACGAGACGGTGACCGTGCAGCCGGTGGGCCAGGTGTTCAGCACCATCACCCATGGCATCCGCAACATGGCGGGCTATGGCAGCCAGATTCCGGTCGAGGACCGCTGGGCCATCGCCGCGTACGTGAAGACCCTGCAACGAAGTCAGAACGCGCGTCCCTCGGACGTGCCGGCCGGCATCAAGCTGGCGGAGGCGAAGTGACATGGCGCATGCAGCAAGTGCATCGCAGTTTCCGGCGTCCGTGATCGGTGGCGAGCGTCTCGTGCCACGCGCACGCATGCTGCAGGTGGCGGGCTTCGCGTTCATCGCGGGCGGCATCGCGCTGGGCTGGCGTGGCAACGACGGCTTCCTGCTGAAGGCGTGGTTGCAGGCGTGGATCTTCGGCGTGTCACTGTGCCTGGGCGCGCTGTTCTTCACCTTCATCCAGCACCTGGTGCGTGCGGGCTGGAGCGTGGTGGTGCGTCGCCCCGCCGAGGCCATCGCGGGCAACCTGCAGTGGCTGTGGCTGGGATTCCTGCCCTTCGTGCTGCTGTGGTGGCAGGGTCGTCTGGACGTGATCTTCCCGTGGGCGAACCTGGAGCACCTGAAGCAGGTCGATGCGGCCGAGGCCGCGAACGTGGCCAAGAAGGCTGCCTTCCTGAACGTGGGCTTCTTCATGATCCGCGCCACCGTGTATCTGGTGGTGTGGGCGGTGCTCGCGCGATTCTTCGTGGGCAACTCGGCCCGGCAGGATCGTGATGGCGCCATCGAGCACTCGCAGCGCATGTCGAAGTGGGCGGGCCCTGCGGCCATCCTGTTCGGCATCACCACCACCTTCGCGGCCTTCGACTGGATCATGAGCCTGAACCCGGTGTGGTTCAGCACCATGTTCGGCGTGTACTTCTTCGCGGCCTGCTGCGCCGGC
>RFQW01000651.1 GCA_009924765.1 Planctomycetota bacterium
GCAGCGGCGAGATGCTTCACTGCCTGACGCGCCAGACAACACGCACCCCGCTGCACCCGCCGGTCAGAGCGCCTGTCCACGCTCACGCATCGCAAGTTCACGCATCTTCAGAACGATCATGCCCTCATACATCGCCTGCAGACGGCAGTACATGTAGCCAGCACGACCATCGAGAAATCCCCGCTTCAGCAGGTACATCCACATGAATTTCAGGAGCGGCCGAAGGGGCATGCGGAAACTGAGATTCTTCAGCGCCGTACGCCTTCGGAAAGGATCGCGAGCGAACAGGTCGCCGATCGTCCCGCCTCCAGACGCGAGAACCTTCATGCCTTCGATCGCTTCGGCCTGACTGTAGCGGTTGTGCTTCTCGATCCACTCCGACAGGCCTTTGGAGAAGTTGTAGTGGTCGAACATGCCCAGCAGGTATCCGTGGGGTCCATCGATCACGGGCACGGGATTCACGAGGCGCTCGAATCGAATGCGCTCGGGTCGGAAAAACCGCATGATCATTCCGGGAGGCATGGCATGCCTGATCCAGCGGCCCATGAAGTAGTTCCGGCGCCCACAGAAGTAAGCAACCTCCTTGCGAGATGCGTCCAACGCAATGCTCAGGATCTCGGCGCGCAGATCGTCGTGCATACGTTCGTCGGCATCGAGATAGAAGACCCAGGGATTGTGGAACTTGATGTGCTCCATCGCCCAGTTCTGGTGCGATGCCCAGTTGTCGAAGGGCCGCTCAACCACGCGGGCACCACGTTCCGTCGCGATGTCCCGCGTCCGATCGGTGCTGACGCTGTCGAGAACCACAACATCGTCGAACCCCTTCAGGCAGTCCAAGCATGCACCGATGTTTGTTTCCTCATTTCGCGTGAGGATCAGGATGGAAACGCTCACGAATTCGAGGATACCCGGCGGACAACTGCTCGCTCCGGTTTCACCGAGCGTTTGGTCAGCGGACCACGCGTGACCAGGTGGTGCCCGTGGGCCCGTCCTTGATCTGCACGCCGAGCGCCTGCAGTTCGTCGCGCACACGGTCGCTTGCGGGCCAGTCCTTGGCTGCGCGCGCGGCGGCGCGGCGGGCCAGCAGTCCGTTCACCTTCGTCTCCAGATCGTCGGAGGCTGCGC
>RFQW01000652.1 GCA_009924765.1 Planctomycetota bacterium
GGGGCCCCTGCATCGCCACGATGACGCCGGGCTATGTGGCCGACTGCAGCGGCAATCCGGTGCTTCGCAGCTACTACGGAGACAACCTGCCTGATGCGCCCAACACCCCGTACACCCGGCCGATGCGACCCGACCCGATCAACGCCCCGAGCGTGGTGTACCCCGTGTCGCTTGATTGCGCGGCACTGGGCTGGGACTCCGATGAAGGCAACCAGAACGTGTTCAGCTACGACGACCCGCGCCCTGGTGCGTGCACGCTGCCCAACGGCATCTGCGCGATCGGCAACAAGTCGCAGTGCGATCAGGCACAGGGCTACTTCTGGGGCCGAGGCGTTGCATGCGAACAGGTGCCGGGACTGGCGCCATTGAGCACCTTGGCGGCGTGCGAAACGGGCGATGTTGGCTCCGGATTTCCGGTAGCCGTGCAGCAGCCGGATGCCGCCGATCCAACGCTGAGCATCGTGCGGCAGCAGGTTGACCCGGGCGTTCATTCCATCCGCAGCCTGCGTTTGGTGGGCGACCCCGGCAACATCGCGGGTTCATCCTCTATCAAACTGTTCGGATGGCCGACGGTGCCAAGCATGCGTCGGCTGATGCCTGCGGCAGAACTTGCGGTGCGCGTGACGGTGCGCTTCCGCGACGGTGGCGCGCCGTTGGTGGTGGACCGCGAAGCCGTGAGTCAGCCGTATGGACCTGCGGGTGTACAGATGGGTGTGCCGCCTTCGTATCGACTGATCACGGTCGAGGACATTCTTGCGCCATCCAGTCGCGAGGTGCTGTCGATCTCGGTACAGGCCATGCCTGAGGGTGTTGACTGCGTCTCGTCCATGCGCGCGATCATTTGGATCGGCCGCACGATGGCGGCAGGCGAGGCTGGCGCAGGCGCGGAATACACGCCGGATGGCGGCGCGACATGGCTGCCCCTGCTCACGCCGGAGGGTGCGCGGTTCCAGGCGTCGCTGTGCATCACGCCGTAAGGCACCGCACGGGGTGCGGCCAAATCCCGGATATTTCCGGGCCGAGAGCGGTGTTTGCCTCGTGGTGACATGGGGTGGCCACCCCTGTACAATCCTCCGCCTTGCCAGGGCGATTAGCTCAGCTGGCTAGAGCGCACGGATCACAC
>RFQW01000653.1 GCA_009924765.1 Planctomycetota bacterium
ATACCACTCGGAACTCTCGGGCGCGCCGGCCGCCACCGCCTGATCCACCTGCTGGATGTCGGCCACCAGCGTGAGTGCCGCCACGATCAGGATCACCGCATTGATGGCCAGGCCGATCATCGCGCCCGAGCTGTTGCCGGTCTGCGTGGGCAGCGAGATGAACGCTGTCTGCACGCCAAACAGGCTCAGCACGAACGAGATCAGGTAGGTGGCCGCGATGCCCAGCACCGCGCACCACAGGATGAAGGCGCCGCGCTGATTGAATCGGATGGCTCCGCTGCGGTACAGCAGCAGACAGGCGATCGACACGCCGGTGGTCACCACGAAGGCCTGCATCGCCACGCCGCCCGCCAGTCGGATGCCCTTCTGCGCCAGGATGCTGTCCAGCACCATGGCCACCGCACCCAGGAAGAAGCCCTGCACGGCGGCGTACACGGGGGCAAGCAGCGCCGCCCAGGCCGGGCGGCCCCACAGCGCGAAGCCCACGGCCATGGAGGCCACGAACGCCACGATGTTCACGATGCCCAGCAGACCGGGGTTGGCCTTCACCACCGAATGGCCGATCGCCCCGAAAACCACCGCAACCGCGATGCACAGCGTGGTCTTGTTCACCACGCCACCCACCGTGGCGCGACCCTCCGCGGCCGCTGCATTGCGCAGGGCGGGACCAAGGCGACCGTCAGCCAACACCGGATTCGTCGATTGGAGCATGCTCATGGGAAGGCATCCTAGTCGCGAAACATTTTTCCTTCCATGAAGGATGCGTGAACTTGACAAGCGGAGTCCCAGAATCGATCGTTCCGGGGTCGAACGAGCCGATCATGGATGATCGGGTCCTTGGTTTGGTAGGCAGCTTTCACAGGGGTCAACGCCTTGAAGCACGCTCCGAACGCCGCACAGCGGTCACCGTCCGAGTCTGGTTCGCACCAATTGAAGCAGCAGGAAGCCGGCGCCGGCGCGTCCGCCACGCGCAAGCACTTCGTGCTGGACACCAATGTGCTGCTGCACAACCCGAACTCGCTGTACAAGTTCGAGGAGCACGAGGTGATCATCCCGCTGCAGGTGATCGAGGAACTCGACAAGTTCAAGAAGAACAACGACGAGACTGGCCGCAATGC
>RFQW01000654.1 GCA_009924765.1 Planctomycetota bacterium
CAAGGATCAGCAACAGAAGCAGGATCAGAAGAAGGACCAGCAGCAGAAGCAGGATCAGCAGAAGCAGTCCCAAGACCAGCAGAAGCAGGATCAACAGAAGCAGCAGGACCAGCAGAAGCAAGATCAACAGCAACAGAAGGATCAGCAGCAGCAGCAGCAGTCCCAAGGCCAGGATCAGCAATCCTCTTCGCAGCAGGACCCCCAGCAGCAGGACCAGAAGGATTCTCAACAGAAGGATCAACAGGACCAAGCAGGCCAGGATCAGCAGCAGAAGAAGGAACAGCCGAAGCCGAACCAAGCCGATCAGCCGAAGCAGGATTCCAAGCAGCAGCAACAACAGCAACCGAACAAGGATCAGCAGAAGCCCGATCAGGCCCAGCAGAACAAGCCCGAGCCCAAGCAGGCGAAGCCCGAGGATCAGAACAAGGATCAGTCACCCCAACAGGCACAGCCGCAACAGGCAGAACCCGGTCAGGCGCAGGGCGCAGAAATGAAGCAAGGCAAGATGGATCGCACCCAGGCCGACCAGCTCCTGCAGATGGTTCGTGACAAGGAGAAGGAGCGCAACGCCGAAAAGAAGGCGCAACAGGCCAAGATCCGTCCAACACCTGTGGATCGAGACTGGTAATAGTTGAGGAGCCGCATGATCCGACTCGCGCACATTCTTCCGATCCTTCTGCTCGTTGCCACCGCCTCCGCACAGTCGGTCGAGTTCAACTGGCCCGAGAGCGAGGGATGGGTGGGAACGCCGCTGGTGATGGAAGTGGAGTCCAACAACCTGCCCGAGGCTCCCACCGTTTCCGCCAGCGCCGACTTCGATTCACGCGTGGATCCCACGCCGCGCCGAATGGAATGGCGCCAGAGCATCAACGGACGCTCGACAACCCGCAGCACGCTCACGTGGCGCGTGGAACTGACGCCCAAGCACGAAGGCACGCTGCAGACACCGGTGGTGCAACTCGTCTCCAACGGCCGCACTTGGCGCAGCAACAGCGACACGGTGAAGGTTTCAAGTTCCCAGAGTGGCGAGACGCTGAAACTGGAGCTGCGCTCGCAGCCCGCCAGCCCCTGGGTGGGCCAGAGCATCGAGCTCACGCTTCGCATCATGGTG
>RFQW01000655.1 GCA_009924765.1 Planctomycetota bacterium
ATCACCGGATCCGGATCGCGGATGGCGCTGATGAGCAGTCCCTTGGCGTCGTAGGGACTGCTGGGCATCACCACCTTCAGGCCGGGGGTGTGGATGTAGATCGACTCGGGGCTGTCGCTGTGCAGCTCGGGCGCATGGATGCCGCCACCCACCGGCACGCGGATGGTGAGCGGCACGGTGAAGGCGCCGCGGGTGCGGGTGCGCATGCGCGCCGCGTGGCTGCAGATCTGGTCGTAGGCGGGGCCCAGGAATCCCTCGAACTGGATCTCGGGGATGGGTCGCAGGCCGGCCATGGCCAGACCGATGGCCGTGCCGATGATGCCGCTCTCCGCCAGCGGGGTGTCCACCACGCGCTTGCCACCGAAGCGCTTGTGCAGCCCTTCGGTCACGCGGAACACGCCACCGTTGGCGCCGACATCCTCGCCGAGCAGCAGCACGCGTTCGTCACGCTCCATCTCCTGGATGAGCGCGAGATTGATTGCCTGGACCAGTGTGAGGTTTGCCATGGTTGTTTCCTCAGTGATGGCCCTTGGTGGGCAGTTCGATGACGGCACCCTCGATCTGCGAGGGGTCCTGGCCGATGCTGTGGGTCTGCATGGTGTCGCGCTGCAGCACCAGATCGGCGGGCAGCGTCTCGTACATGCTGTCGAAGAACTCGGTGCGCGCGGGTGGCGTGATGGTCTCGGCGCGCTCCACGGCTGCCGTCACCTCGCGCTCCACGCGCTCCAGCAGCTCGCGCTCCTTGGCGTCGCTCCACAGACCCTTCTTCACCATGTGCTTGCGCACGCGGATCAGGGGATCGCGCGACTTCCACTTGTCCACCTCGGCCTGATCGCGGTAGCGGCGGGCGTCGTCGGCGGTGGTGTGGTCGCCCAGGCGGTAGGTGACCGCCTCGATGAAGTAGGGGCGGCCCTTGGTGCGCGCGTGCTTCACGGCCTCGCGGAAGCAGTGCACCACGGCGAAGATGTCGTTGCCGTCGCACTGGATGGTGTCCATGCCATAGGCGATCGCGCGCTGCGCCACGGTGGGGGCGCTGCACTGGATCTTGCCCGGCACGCTGATGGCCCAGAAGTTGTTCTGGCAGCAGAACACCACCGG
>RFQW01000656.1 GCA_009924765.1 Planctomycetota bacterium
GCGGAGACGGATCTTGTCCGCGTCCAGGCCCTGCTGGTTGACGATGTTGTTGATCTCGCGCGCGGCGGTGTCGGTGATGATGACTGGCATGGTGGTGTGCTTTCCGTGGGTGCGCTGTGGCGATGCGTTCAGTGCGCGGCGGCGGCCGTCTCTGCGACCACACCGTTCTTCTTGCGGTAATCGGCGATGGCCGCGCGGATCGAGTCCTCGGCCAGCACGCTGCAGTGGATCTTGACCGGCGGGAGGCTGAGCTCCTCGACGATCTGCGTGTTCTTGATGGTCAGGGCCTCGTCCACCGACTTGCCCTTGAGCCACTCGGTGGCCAGGCTGCTGGAGGCGATGGCGCTGCCGCAGCCGAAGCACTTGAACTTCGCGTCCTCGATGAGGCCCTGCTCGTTCACCTTGATCTGGAGCTGCATCACGTCGCCGCACTCGGGCGCGCCGACGATGCCGACGCCCACATCGGTGCGCTTGGCGACGTCCGCGCTGGTGCCGAAGCTGCCGACGTTGCGCGGGTGCTGGAAGTGATCGACGACCTTGTCCGAATATGCCATGGGTTCGTGTCCTGTGGGAGCGGCGTGGCCGCGGTGGTGCAGTGGTGGGTTGGTGTCAGCGTGTCAACGCGTGGCGCGGTTCAGTGTGCCTGCCAGACGATCTTCGAGATGTCGATGCCTTCCTTGTGCAGGTCGAAGAGCGGGCTCATGGTGCGCAGGTGCTCCACGGCCTTCACGATCTGCTCGATGGCGAAGTCGACTTCCTCCTCGGTGGTCCAGCGGCCGAGCGAGAGGCGCAGCGAGCTGTGCGCGAGCTCGTCGCCGACGCCGAGGGCCTTGAGGACATAGCTCGGCTCGAGGCTCGCGCTGGTGCACGCGCTGCCGGAACTGCAAGCGATGTCCTTCACGCCCATCATCAGGCTTTCGCCCTCAACAAACCCGAAGGAAATGTTGGTCACGTGCGGAAGGCGCTTCTCTGCATGACCGTTCACCTGAGTGACTTCAATGCGGCGCGAAAGTTCAGTTTCCAGCTTGCGGCGGAACTTTACGAGGCGTTCGCGTTCGTGTTCCATCTCGTGCTGGCACAGTTCGCAGGCCTTGCC
>RFQW01000657.1 GCA_009924765.1 Planctomycetota bacterium
CACGTGGTCGTTCCAGGTGGCGGGGGTGAATCCGTTGTCGACCGGCACCAGCGTGATGCAGTCGGGCACCGGGCACACGATCTGGCACAGGTTGCAGCCCACGCACTCGCTCTCGTCGACGTGCGGCACGCGGGTGCCGGCCTGCGGGTGGATGCACTGGTGCGCGCCGTCATGGCACGCCGCCACGCACAGCTGGCAGCCGATGCACTTGTCGGCGTCGATCTTCGCCACGGTCTCGTAGTTCAGGTCGAGGTTGCCCCACTCGCTGAAGCCGGGCACCGCCTTGCCCACCATCTGGTCGATGCGCTCGAAGCCGTGCCCGCGCATGTACTGCTGCAGGCCATCGATCATGTCCTCCACGATGCGGTAGCCGCGCAGCATGACCTCGGTGCACACCTGCACGGTGCTGCTGCCGAGCAGCATGAACTCGACCGCGTCGCGCCAGTTGCACACGCCGCCGATGCCGCTGATGGGAAGGCCGAACTGCGGCTCGCGCGCTAGCGCCGCCACCATGTGCAGCGCGATCGGCTTGACCGCCGCGCCGCAGTAGCCGCCGTTCGTGCTCAGGCTGCCCACGCGGGGCTGCGGCACGAACCGGTCGATGTCCACGCCGATGATGCTCTTGATCGTGTTGATGAGCGACACGCCATGCGCGCCGCCGCGCTTGGCGGCCAGACCGTGCGGCACGATGTCGCCCACGTTCGGCGTGAGCTTCACCAGCACCGGCACCGTGCTGTACTGCACGGCCCAGCCGGTGATGCGCTCGTTCACCTTGGGTTCCTGGCCCACGGCGCTGCCCATGCCGCGCTCGCACATGCCGTGCGGGCAGCCGAAGTTGAGTTCCAGGCCATCGGCACCGGCGTCGATGCTCTTCTTGATGATGTCCTTCCACTCGGCCTCGGTCTCGACCATCAGCGACACGATGATCGGGTTCTTCGGGAAGAGCCTCTTCGTCTCGGTGATCTCGCGCAGGTTCACCTCGAGCGGGCGATCGGTGATCAGCTCGATGTTGTTGAAGCCCGCGCCGCGCACGCCGCCGATGGTGTGACCGCCGAAGCGGCTGCTCACGTTCTGGATGGGCGTGCCAAGC
>RFQW01000658.1 GCA_009924765.1 Planctomycetota bacterium
CGTCTTGGTGAAGTCGGTCACGCGCTCGAAACTGCGCGGCTCCACGCCCCACACGTTGGCGGTGACCACTTCCTTGTCGCCGCCCTGCGGATAGGGCATGCGGATCAGGCCGTAGGTGTCGATCAGCGGCGTGGCGGCCTCGGCCTGCGGCAGCGCCTGGATCTCGGCGATCAGCTCGTCGTACCACGGCAGGCCGCGCACGGGATAGTTGATCACCACATCGCCCATCAGCGTGCGGCCGCTCGACTTCAGCATGTCCAGGAAGCCGCTCATCACGCTCACCACGATCACCACCAGCGCCACGCACAGCGCCACCGCCGCCACCGCGATCAGCGGAATGATGCGGCTGGTGAGGTATCGATTGGCCAGCTGAAACGCGTACACGGGGTGGTGATCCTAGATCGACGCGGCGAAGCGTGCCTGCATGCAAACCGCCGCATCCCCTCGGTTGCGCGCCACTTCGGCTACGCTTGCGCGATGGATCTTCGCCTTGCAGCGCTGTGGGTGCTGGTGGCCCTGGCCGGTGCCGGCGCCGGATGGTGGCTGCTGGTGGCGGTGCGCGTGCTGCGCGACTTGCCCCGCATTCCGCGTGCGCCGCAGGGGCTGGATCTGCCGCTGCCGGCGGTGCTGCCCACGGTTTCGGTGATCGTGCCGGCGCACAACGAGCAGGCCCACGCGCCACGCGCGGCCCGCAGCATCCTGGCCAGCGAGTGGCCATCGCTCGAGGTGATCTTCGTGCTGGATCGCTGCACCGATGGCACGCTGGAAGCGCTGGCGCCCATCGCCGCCGCCGACCCGCGCCTGAAGATCGTGCAGAACCACGACTGCCCCGCGGATTGGGCGGGCAAGTGCAACGCCGCGCGCGTGGGCGCGAAGCACGCCACCGGCGATCTGCTGCTGTTCACCGACGCGGACATCGAGTTTCACCCGAAGCTGCTGCGCGCCACGGTGGCCATCCTGAAGCATCGCGGCCTGTCGCTGCTGTCGCTGCTGGCCAGTCCGCGCGTGCGTCACTGGTTCGAGGCGGTGGTGCAGCCGGTGGCGGCGCTGATGCTGATGCGCATGTACCCGATTCCGCGCGTGAACGA
>RFQW01000659.1 GCA_009924765.1 Planctomycetota bacterium
CTGAACATCTTCGGTCAGTGTCAGGGCGAGCCGGACTGGGGCCACGTGGATGCCAAGCGCAAGCCGGCCGATCTGGGGTCGGTGGCGCGGATCGCGGCGGGTGACAACCACACCATGGTGATCACCACCGACGGCACGCCGGTGGCGTGGGGCGTGAACACGCTCACCGAATGCGAGTTGCCCCGCAGTGCGGGCCGCTTCACGCGCATCGCCGCGGGCGCCGACTTCTTCGTGGGCTTGCATGACGATGGCAGCGTGGAAGGATGGGGCGTGAACGCATACGGGCAGCTGGGCGCGGGCGGCGACGTGCAGAGGCCCGACAACCTGCCGCCATGCGTGGATGTGGACGCCGGCTTCACGCACACGCTGGCGATCCGCAATGACGGCGCAGTGGTGGCATGGGGCGACAATCGATGGGGCCAGTGCGATGTGCCGCTCGATCTCGGGGCGTGCACGCGCGTGTCGGCAAGCGTGAGTTTCTCCTATGCCATTCAGTCCGACGGCACCTTGCGTCGATGGGGCAGCGACCTGACGTGGTACGGCGACGTGATGCCGCCCGATCTTGGCCCGTGCGTGCGTGTGGCGGCCGGTGCGGAGCACACGCTCGCCATCGAGACCGATGGAGCGGTGCGCGGATGGGGCCGTGACTTCGAGGGGCAGGCCGGTGGTTTCGTGGATGACCCGTCGTGCGTGCTGAAGCCCGCTGATCTGGCACCCTGCACCGAGGTGGCGGTTGGCGGTTACCACTCGCTCGCACTGCAGACCAATGGCCAGGTGCGCGCGTGGGGCTGGAACGCTTACCTGCAGTGCGAGGTGCCCCCGAATGTCGGCGCGTGCACCGGCATCGCGGTGGGTTCGATCGCTTCGGTCGCGCTGCGTGCGGATGGATCGGTTGTCGGATGGGGCTACCTGGCCTACGAACCCATGCCGACGGGCGGCAACTTCGAGGCGGTCACCGGAAAGTGGGACGCCTTCTACGCCAAGGCGAATGGCGTCGACAGCAGCTGCGCCAATCCCGGCGGTTCGGGCAATGCCAGTCCGCGCGTGAACGCCAGCCCATGGAGCGAGATGCGCGTGTGGCA
>RFQW01000660.1 GCA_009924765.1 Planctomycetota bacterium
CAACTTCGTGGAGGGCGGCCCGCACGGCGACAACGGCTTGAGCGGCAAGAAGCTGGTGTGCGACTTCTACGGACCGCGCGTGCCGATCGGTGGCGGTGCCATGAGCGGCAAGGATCTGTGGAAGGCGGATCGCGCGGGGCCGTTGATTGCGCGCAACCTGGCGATTGCGGGCGTACAGCGGCTTGGCCTTGCCGAGTGCACGGTGACGCTGGTGATCTGCCCAGGTGATCGGGCGTTCCGGGTGGCGTCGGTGGTTGGGCCACACGGCGTGACCGTGCCAACCGACGCGGTGCAGCTGATCGAGAAGTTCGTCGACCTGCGGCTTGCGTCGCAGGGCGAGGCAAACATTGGCAGTCTGGTCAACCGCGCGCGCTGGGGGCACTTTGCGGAACTGCCCAAACTGAACACCACGCGATTCACCAGACGGCAACGCCAGGCCAGGCGAAAGGTGGTGGCGAATGTCTGAGCGGGAAGACGGGGCGGAGGCGAGCGATGGCCACTGGTCGCCACGGCAAGGCGAAGGTGATTCACACGCCGACTCCGCCTCTGAACCAAACGAGGTCGAACGCCGCTACGCAGAGGCGATGGAGGCGGCCATTCGGCGGACGCTGTTGAAGTGGCGCAAGCGAAAGAGAAGGCGGGAAGCCCTGCGTGCATGGGTGAAGCAGACGCAGCGACAGTGCGTTCGCGTGGCGCTGCGGATGCCGCGAAGGCATGCGGGACCTAGGTCAGGCGGAGGTGCTTTGCACGACTGAAGCGTGCGAGTGCCCTCGCCGCCTCAGCCCATCGCCCACGCGCCCTGCATGCGCTGCAGCACCCGGTCGTTGGCTTCGCGCAGTTCGCGCAGTGCCTGCAGGTGCTTGGCCATGCGGGCTCCCGAGCCCATCAGCACGCGCGTGCCCACGCCGGCGGGGATCGCCATCCACCAGGTCTGCGTCAGCACGGCTGCGCCGCCGCCAACGAGGTAGGCCACATAGTTCTTCGTGGCTCGCTCGCCGAACACGCGCCCCTGCTCTGCAAGCGAGCCGCGACCCTTGAACGACATGTATGCGATCAGGCCCAGTACCAGCAGCGAGGGCAT
>RFQW01000067.1 GCA_009924765.1 Planctomycetota bacterium
GCGGGGGTGTCGTATGCTCGATGCAGGATGCCGTGGTCGATGATCCATCTTCAGGGCAATGCGGGCCTTGTGGCACTCGCCTCGTCGCCGGAGGGCGCGATCTGGCAGCGCGTGCTGGGTGGCGCCGGGCTGCTGGTGGTGATCGTGGTGCTGCTTTCGGTGCCGCTGATGCTGTTGGTGCGCAACGCGGCGCGTCGAAGGCAGCAGGCGGTGCGTGCGCAAGCCGGTGCCGCGCCCATCGATGCGTGGAGCGAATCCGCGCGCCGCATGAAGGATGTGGCATGAAGCCGCTCGCGCTCGTGATCGGTGGTTCACGGCGCGTGGGTGCGCTGCCATCGCGATGGAGCTGGCGCGGGGGGGCTTCGACCTGGTGGTGACCTGGCGCAGCGATCACGATGGTGCGCGGGCGATCCAGCGTGAGGCGCGCGCGATCGGCGGTGCATGCGAGTTGATGCAACTCGATCTGTCCGAGGTGGGTCGCCACGGCGTGCATGGCCAACTCGGACTCGATCGGCTGGATGCGCTCGTGCTCAGCGCGGCGGCGTGGGATCCCTCGCCGTGGGGACAACTGCAGGCCGAGGCGATGGCGGAGCAGATGCGCGTGAACGCCTTCGCGCCGGTGCTGCTGGCGCAGGCGCTGCAGCCATTGCTGTCGGCGTCTTCGCAGCCGGGTGGCGGAAGCGTGGTCGCGATCGGCGATGTGTACGCGGACGGCGCGCCGGTGCGCGGGTTTGGCGCCTACATGCTGTCGAAGGCCGCGCTGCATCAGGCGGTGCGGCAGATGGCTGTGGAGATGGCGCCGCGCGTGCGGGTGAACGCGGTGCTGCCCGGCGTGGTGGCGTGGCCCGAGTCGATCGATGCGTCGCAGCGCGAGGCGATCCTTGCGCGCGTGCCGCTGGGGCGGGTGGGCGAACCGATCGATGTGGCGCGCGTCGTCCGCTTCCTGTGCGCGGACGCGCCGTACATCACCGGCGCCGCCATTCCGGTCGACGGTGGTCGTTCACTTCGCTGACTTGTTCGGTGCGTCGCCGGTGCGCGTCGCGGTCAGTGCATCGTCGAGCGTGCGTGTGACCGAAGCCGGTGCGCCGCGTTCGCGCGCCCGTGAAAGCCAGTCCATCGCCTGATCGCTCTGGTTCGCGCGATGCAGACACTCGGCCGCCTTCAGGCAGGGCTGCCATGAAGCCATGGGTGCACTCGCGAGTCGCTGCCAGGTGGTGGCTGCGAGCGTGTGCAGGCCGGCCGCCGTCTGCGCGTTCGCAAGGCATTCAAGCGTGGTCGCGGAGGCCGTCTGTCGATCGGCTTCGGTCTGGATCACGGCTACGGCCTGCGCCGCGTCGCCCTGCGCAACGAGCGCGTTGGCCACGGCCGTGCGCAGCAGCACATCGCGTGGACTCGCTTCCAGTGCGCGAAGGGCGGCGGCGCGCGCATGCGGCAGGTCGCCGGTGGCGGCAAGCGATTGTGAAAGCGACAGCTGCACGGATGGATCAAGCGGTGCCAGCACGGCCGCGCGCTGGGCGCATGTCAGCGCCTCCTGCTGTTGCCCGAGCGCGCGCAGCAGGTTCGCGCACTGCAGGGCGTGCTGCGGGTTGCCGGGCTCGAGTTCGCTGGCACGCCTCTGGCGACGCAGCGCCTCGTCAAGGCGACCGGCCGCGGCCGCCGTGATGCCGGCAGCGCTCTGCAGTCCCGGACTGTCCATTCGAAGGTCGGCAGCCACGGCGTAGGCATCGGCCGTCGGGCCGGGCTCGCAACGGGCCGCCATGCGTGCGCGGCCAAGCATTTCGGCGGCCAGGGCGTCGTCGGGCACGGATCGCTGAAGCGCCTCGGCGGCGCGCAGTGCCTCGGCCGTCTTGCCTGCATCCAGCAGCCGTTCGATGCTGTCGAGCGCCCGCAGCACTTCCGTGGCCGACGCGGGTCGGTGCGCCGGCGTGGTGTCGCCGCAACCGGCGAGCGCCAGTGCGGCGATCCAAGGCAGCAGGCAGCGAGTGGATGGATAAGATCGGGTTCTCATGACGCAGACTCGCACCGAGACCGCCGTGGCCGCCGACGGTGGCCCCGATTCGACGGGACTGGCGAAATCCTATCGCCCCGCCGAGCAGGAGCCCCGCATCAACGCACTCTGGAGCGAGGCGAAGTGCTTCGAGGCGCGGCCGCAGTCAAGCGCCGCGCCGTACTGCATCTTCATTCCGCCGCCGAACGTCACCGCCGCGCTGCACCTTGGTCACGCGCTGAACAACGCGCTGCAGGATGCGCTGAGCCGCCACGCCCGCATGAAGGGCATGGACGTGCTGTGGATGCCCGGCACCGATCACGCCGGCATCGCCACGCAGACGGTGGTGGAACGGCGCCTGGCTCTGAAGGGGCAGCGTCGCACCGACTTCACCCGCGAGGCGTTCGTGGCGCAGGTGCAGGCATGGAAGGACGAGTACGAGGCCACCATCCTTGGCCAGCTTCGCGAGATGGGCGCCAGCTGCGACTTCTCGCGCACGCGCTTCACCATGGATCCGGTGTGCGCCACCGCCGTGCGCGCCGCGTTTCACAAGCTGTTCGAGGATGGCCTGATCGAGCGCGGTCGGCGTCTGGTGAACTGGGATCCTGCCTCGCGCACGGCGCTTGCCGACGACGAGGTGGAGATGCGCGATGTGGATGGCCGCATGTGGTACCTGCGCTATCCGCTCGAGGATGGAAGCGGCCACATCACCGTGGCCACCACGCGACCGGAGACCATGCTTGGCGACACGGCCGTGGCCATGAATCCCCGCGATCCGCTGGCCGCCGGCCTGCGCGGCAAGCGCGTGCGCCTGCCGATCGTGGGTCGCGTGATCCCGATCGTGGAGGATGACTACGTGGTGATGCCCGTGTCGCGTGGCGGCGATCCTGCCGACGCGAAGGCGGGCGTTGCAACGGGCTTCCTGAAGGTGACGCCCGCGCACGATCCCAACGACTGGGAGATCGGTCGTCGCCACGCGCTGGCCGCGATCAACGTGATGGGCCCCGATGGTGCCATCAGCGATCGCCATGGCTGGACCGACGTGTCGACCGAGGCGCGTGCCTTCGTGGGCAAGAGCCGCGAGGAGGCGCGCAAGGCCATCGTGCAGTGGTTCAAGGCCAACAACCTGCTGGAAGACGAGAAGCCCTGGCGTCACGCCGTTGGGCACAGCTACCGAAGCGGCGTGCCGATCGAGCCGTGGCTTTCGGAGCAGTGGTTCGTGAAGGTGACCGACGATCGTCTGCGCGGTGCGGCGCTGCGCGCGATGGAGCCGGCGCAGTTCGACGGCAAGGCGCCGGCGGGCAACGCACCCGGCGACGGTCAGATGAAGTTCTTCCCGGCGCGCTACGCCAAGACCTTTCAGCAGTGGCACGAGAACCTGCGCGACTGGTGCATCAGCCGGCAGCTGTGGTGGGGCCACCGCATTCCGGTGTGGAGCCGCGTGGCGCAGGGCGAGGCAGCCACGATCGGCGCCAACGCACCCGAAGGTGGCACCATGGTTGCGGTGCCCAGCGCATGGTCGAAGCAGGGCGCAAGTCATCGCGTGCGTCGACGCGACGATGGTTCGCTGGAAGAGCTGCTGTGCCTGCCCGCCAACGCCGATGCGCTTGCGGCCGAGGCGGAGCGTGCGGGATTCACGCAGGATGCGGATGTGCTGGACACCTGGTTCTCCAGCGCGCTGTGGCCGCTGAGCACGCTGGGCTGGCCAACGCCCGACGCGTTCCCCGGCATGGGCGGATTGCTCGAGCGCTACAACCCCAGCGCGGTGCTGAGCACGGCGCGCGAGATCATCACGCTGTGGGTGAGCCGCATGACCATGTTCAACCGCCACTTCCTTGGCGGCAAGGTGCCGTTCCGGCACGTGTTCATCCATCCGGTGATCCAGGACGGATTCGGTCAGCGCATGAGCAAGAGCCTGGGCAACGGTCTGGACCCGCGCGACGTGATCCACTCGCACGGCGCCGATGCGCTGCGCTACACGCTGCTCGACATGACCACCGACACGCAGGACCTGCGCGTGCCGGTGGAGATGATCGATCCACACAGTGGCGAGACCTTCACCCCCGAATACACGCGCGCGCCGAGCGGCCATCAGGTGGCGGCGCCCGTGCAGAAGAGTCCGAAGCATGCCTCGAAGACCATGGTGAGCAGCTATGGCGCCACCAGCGGCCTTGCCACGCCCAGCGAGGCGCAGCCGCTGGCCCGCAACACCAGCAGCCGCTTCGACATCGGCCGCAACCTGGCCACCAAGTTGTGGAACGCCACGCGCTTCGCGCTGTCGAACGCCCCGGAGCCCGCGGCATCGGTTGATCCGGCGACGCGTCCCGCACTTGATCGCTGGATCCTCTCGCGCGTGGCGCGTGCCGTGCAGCGTGCCGATGCGGCGCTGGCCGACTACCGCTTCAGCGAGTACGCGGCGGCCTGCTACGACGCGCTGTGGCGCGACTTCTGCGACTGGTATCTGGAGGCGGCCAAGCCATCCGCGAAGAGTGACCCCGAGCGCCAGGCGGTGATGCTGGCCAGTCTCGACGCCATCGTTCGCCTGCTGCATCCCGTGATGCCCTTCGTGAGCGAGGCGCTGTGGCCTGCGTTGCAGCAGCGACGCGCATCGAGCGTGGTGAAGGGCTTGGCGCTTCCCGCATCGAAGATGCTGGCTGTCGCCGCGTGGCCCGTCGCCGCTGCGTCGCTGGTGGATGCAGGCGTTGAGGCGGAATTCGAGCGCGTGCAGGCGCTGGTGGATGCCATTCGCAACGTGCGCGGTGAGCGTCAGGTGCAGCCGAGGCGCATGATCCGTCTCGGTGCCTCAGTCCGCGTGCAGTCACTGTGCAACGCGAGTGATGGTGTGATCGCGGCCATGGCCGGACTGTCTGGCGTGGTGGGCATCGGCGAGGCACGCGGCCCCGGTTCGGCGGTGTTCGCCTTCGATGGCGAGGAGTGCTGGCTCGACGGACTGGTGGATCAGGTCGACACGACTGCCGAGCGCGCCCGCCTGGAGAAGGTGGTTGCGGATCGTCGTCGCGCGGCGGAGGGCTATCGTGGCAAGTTATCGAATGCGGGCTACGTGGCCAAGGCGCCACCCAAGGTGGTGGAGGAGACGCGTGCGATGCTCGCCTCCGCAGAAGCCGATCTTGCGGCCGCCGAGCGCGCAATTGGCGGAGTTGCAGGGCACCTGATGCGCACGATGTTCGCCATCGCGCTTGCGACGCTGTGCGCCTGCGCGCACACGGTGCAGAAGCCCGCTTCGAGTGGCGAGCCGGTGCAGACATCGCAGGCAAGGCAGCCGTCACAGGCAACGCAACCGAGCGCTCCGCAGGCTGCGGCCATCGTTCCAAACGCGGTTCGCTCATCGACGCCGTGGGACGACGGCGGTGGCCCCGGCGTTCGCGTTCGCACCGAGCACTACAACCTGCATCTGGCGGTGAAGGAGCCGGCCTTCCGCGGCAGTCTTCCTGGCTACATGGAAGCCTGCAACTGCAACAACGCCTATGCCACGGCGCTCGGTCCGCTCCCCGTGCCGAGTGAGCCGCTCGACCTGTACATCTTCCCCTCGCGCGAGCCGTGGGAAGCCTGGACGCGCAAGACGCTCGGCAAGGAGGCCGGGGTGTATCTGGCACTTGGCCGTGGCGGTTTCACCAGCGATGGCGTGAGCGTGCTGTACGACATCGGTCGGGTGGACACGCTCACCATCGCCGCGCATGAGGGCTGGCACCAGTTCAGCCAGCTGTCGCTCAAGCACCCGTTGCCCACCTGGATGGAGGAGGGATTGGCCTGCTGGATGGAAGGCACCCGTCAGACGCGCGACGGCTCGCCCACCGCGTTCCGCCCGTGGCGCAATTTCGAGCGCTGGAACGAGCTGCGCAATGCGGTGCGCGAGAATCGCCTGATTCCGCTCGGCGAATTGCTTGGCAACTCGCCGCAGCAGTGCCTGGAGAAGGGCAAGGACCGTCTGCTCACCTACTACGCGGAGTGCTGGGCGCTGATCCACTTCCTGAACGAGGGTGAGGGCGGCAAGTACCACGACAAGCTGCTGCAGCTGATGCAGGATGCGGCGCAGGGCCGCATCGCGGGCCGCCTGATCGCGAGCCGCGCCATCGCCAATCCGGTGCAGCGTCAGCAGGCGGTGAAGACGCGCGTGGGCAATGCCGTGGTGCTCGAGTACTTCAACCCGGACTTCGCCGCCTTCGAGGACGAGTACCAGCGCTTCATCGAGGCTGTCGCGAAGCGCGGCGCGGGCGATCGCATCTTCCGCGGCGAGAGTCCGCTCACCGAGATGTCGCCGGTGCCGGCAGCGCCAGCGAAGCCGCCGGTGAAATGAGACGGCCAGTTCCGGATTCCGGCCGGGTGCAGCGACATGCCACGGGAATGCGTGCGCGCTTCGTTGCGCGCCATGAAAAGGTGGGGAGGGGATTCGAACCCCTGAGACCCTTGCGGGCCTGGCCGATTTCAAGTCGGCCGCGTTCAACCGCTCTGCCACCCCACCGAACCGGCCGCATCGTAGCGGCACACGGTGTGGGTCAGGCGCCGGACTTCGGCAGCGCTTGCAGCGCGGCGTTCGCCTTCTCCAGTTCGGCGGTGCGCTCGCGCAGGGTCTGATGCAGCGCGTCCAGCTGCTTCTGCATCTCTGATTCGCGCATGGAGGTAAGCGCGCGCTGCGCCGACTGCTGCGCGGTCATCATCAGGCGATGCGTCATCAGCAGGTCGATCAGTGGATCGTTGGGCGGCAGCATGCTGGCCGCCAGGCCGAGCTCGCTCAGCCGCTCGAGTTCGGTCACCCACAGACTGCCCGCGAACAGCAGTTCCTCGTTGCCGGGCAGCGGCACGAAGCCGCCGCGCAACTGCACGAAGGGCTTGTCCAGGCGCAGGATGACCAGTCGGCCCGCGAGATAGGTCTGCACCGCGTCGAAATTGGTCACATGCAGCGAGGGCTGCATCTCGAAGCGCTTGAACAGCTGGGTGCCAACGCCCAGATCGGGCGCCATGCGTTTCAGCAGGGGCGCCACGTGGGTGATGCTCAGCGACCTGTCCACGCGCAGGTGGAAGGGCATCAGCCTGTCCAGCAGGTCCTGCACCTCGGCGGGTGAGGCGTTCACCAGTGCACCTCGAACACGTCGGTGTCGCCGCCCTCTTCGCGCGGCTTGGTCAGCGTGACCAGGGGCTCCAGCTTGTACTTGTGGCCCAGGCCCTTCACCAGACCGATCACCATCGGCGCCAGGCCGGCGCGCTTGGAGACGTAGTCAAGCGCCAGGCTGCGGTCCTTCACGTCGTGCACGCGGAACGACGGCGGCTTCAGGTTGGGCATCATCAGCGCCACGCGCACATGCATGGCATCGAGATTGGCAAGCGCTTCCGGGAACGTGGTTCCAAGCTGGTCGAGCAGCGCGCCGTATCCGCGCTGCGCGGTGAAGGCCACCCAGTGCACGCCGATCGCCTCCACCAGTTCCGCGCCGCCACGACCCGTGGCTTCGCAGGTGGCGCCTACCAGCGCGAAGGTGAGCGCGTCGGGGTACTGCTCGAGCGGCAGGAAGCCGTCCTCCTGCATGCCGGCCTTGGCTCGCACCTGCTGCCACACCGCATCGCCAAAGGCATGCGTGACGTAGTCCTGCAC
>RFQW01000661.1 GCA_009924765.1 Planctomycetota bacterium
TGCCTGTCGCTTCTCGCGCAGGCGGCGCCGTGCGTACTGGAGCGGATCGGCGAGACGCAGCCCGTGGGTACGGCGCTCATCGAGCAGTTTGCTGGCTACTGGTATCCCGATCGCTTCGCCGAGGACACCGGCCGGCGCGAAGAGCTCTTTCGCGAGTTCATGCGGCGGCTCGATGCGCAGAACCATCGCACCGGTGCGGTGATGGCGGGGATGCTGATGCTGCACTCGAACACTCCGGGCGCGGCAGAAGCGCGTCGATGGATCGCGGAAGGACTTCACCCGCTCCTTGGCGCTTTCGTGTGCGACTACGCGCCGTACAACGCGGGCCGCGGCCGCATCGACTGGGCATCCGACGCCCGCGGCGGCGAGGTGCCCTTCGTCACCGCGGGCTATTGCCTGTGGGCTGGCCTGGACACGCAACATCCCGGGATCGGCGGCCCGGATGCAGTGGCCGATGCAATCGCGCGCGATGCCGCGGCAAGCACGGCACCCTTCACGCGCTGGGTTTCGGTGCATGCCTGGTCGAGCCACGAACTGGCGGACGGCACGAAGGTAACCGGCGTCGGCGCCGCCGCCGCGCTGGCCGAACGGCTGAAGACGCGCGGAATTCGCGTGGTGCGGCCGGATGAGCTGCTGCACCGGATTCGGCGTGAGCGTGATGGCACCCCCGCCCTTCATGTAGTTTCCCCCGGTGCTCCATTCCGCCAAGCGACTCATTCTTGGAATCCTCCTCATCGTGGCGGCAGCCGCGGTGTTGGTATTGAGCGATAAATCAAACAGTCGTCAGCGCAACGACGCCGCAGGCATTGCCGCTGAAGCGGCGCGACCGCGGCGGATTGCAGTGATCCAGATCTCCTCGATCGATGCCATGAATGTCGGCCGCGATGGCATGCTGGAGCGGCTCAACTCCGCTGGCTACGGGAAAGATGCCGGAACAACCTTCGATTTCTTCAATGCTGAAGGTGACATCGGCACACTTGGACAGATGGCCGCCGCCGTGTGCAGCGCATCGCCAAGTTATGACATGGTGGTATCGCTCTCCACCGTGGCAACGCAAGCAGTCATGCGCGCCAACAAGCGC
>RFQW01000662.1 GCA_009924765.1 Planctomycetota bacterium
CCCATGCGACGGTGCTTGCGCGTGGTGGGCTTGCCGAAGATGCGCACCTCCACCGATGGAATGGCCATGGCCTTGTCGATGCCGCTGTAGCTCGGCACTCGCTCGCTGTCGCGCGTGGCCAGCACCACGGCGCTTGCGGTGGGGCCGTTGTAGCGAATGGCGGGAATGGGCAGGCCAAGAATGGCGCGCACATGCAGGTCGAACTCGGACAGGTCCTGCGAGCGCAGCGTGACCATGCCGGTGTCGTGCGGTCGTGGCGACAGCTCGCTGAAGATCACGCGGTCGCCCTTCACGAAGAACTCCACGCCGAAGATGCCCGCGCCGTCGGGGCCGGCCAGTCGCTCCACCACCGCCTTGGCCATGCGCTGCGCCGAGCGCTTCACCGCGGGCTTCATGGGGCATGGCATCCACGACTCCTGATAGTCGCCGCGTTCCTGACGATGGCCGATCGGCTCCACGAACAGCGTGCCGCCGCCCTGGCTGCGCCGCTGCTTCACGGTGAGCAGCGTGATCTCGTAGTCGAAGTCGATGAACTGCTCCACGATCACCACGCGTCGGTCGCCACGCATGTTGGTCACGGCGTACTTCCATGCCTTGGCGATGTCGGCCTTGGTGCGCACCACCGACTGGCCCTTGCCGCTGCTGCTCATGGTGGGCTTCACCACGCAGGGCAGGCCGGTGCCGGCCTTGTCCAGAATGGCGGCCTCCAACGCCTCGGCGCTGGCGGCATAGGCGTAGCGCGCGGTGGGCAGGCCCAGTTCGCGCGCGGCCAGGTCGCGAATGGCGTCGCGGTTCATGGTCATGTGCGCGGCAAAGGCGCTGGGCACCACGTTGAAGCCCGCCTTCTCCAGCTGCAGCAGCTCGCCCGTGCGAATGGCCTCGATCTCTGGCACGATGAAGTGCGGCTTGTGTCGCTTCGCCACGCGGCGAATGGCACCTCGTGCGCGTCGGCCACCTGCATGGCGGGTGCGTCGGCGTAGCGATCCACGGCCACCACGCGGCATCCAAGCCGCTTGGCGCTGATCGCGAATTCCTTGCCAAGTTCACCCGAGCCAAGCAGCAGAATGGTGGCGTTCATG
>RFQW01000663.1 GCA_009924765.1 Planctomycetota bacterium
GCGCCGATGCTGGGATACCAGCCTGCGCCACCGGACTGGCCCACGATCTGGCCGCCAGTCGAACTGCTGGCCCAGTTGGTGTCGAGCTGCAGGCCCAGGAAGCCGGCCTGGCCGTCGGCCAGCACGGTGCTGCTGCCCTGCACGCGAGCGCCGCAGGTGACGAAGCTGTCGAAGACCTTGCCGTCGTCGTTGGTGGGCAGCCAGCTGCTGGCGGCGTTGCCGTTGGTCTGAACGAAGGACTTGCCCTGGTTCTGGGTGTAGCTGCTCGTGTAGGCGGTGACACCGAAGGTGCTGCTGATGATGTCAGCCGAGCTGCTGCACTTGATGTACACGTCCATCACGGAATAGAACTTGGCGGTCTCACCCTCGCCATCCTTCACGATGTAGCTGTCACCGTACAGGGTGCCAGGGGTAACCGTTGCGAAAGCGGAGGCGGACAGAACGATGGCGGCAGCCGCCGAAGCGGTGCGAAGAGCGGACATGGAGGAACTCCTTCGGAAGAAAAGGAAAGTGATGCCCTGTTGATGGTTGGAGACTCTCGGCTCCGCTGGGATCCCATCGACGTGGCTGGAAGTGCCGCTTCCGACCTTCGGAAGCGTGCAAGTGGAAGTCTGGAAAGGGAGGAATCCGAAGGTGTTTCGGACTCCTCCCTGCGCGACGGATGCACGGTTCCCCTGGGCGGTTCCCTGATGCCCATGCGTGTATCGACGTCGCAGACCGGTCTGGTGCGCTGCATGCATCGCCGAGCGGCCGGTTCCCAACGGCCATTCGGAGCGATTCGAGCTGTGAGGCTTGATGAGCATGTGTGTCGCACCTGACCGGAGTAAGAAGGATTCGGCTTGTCCTGCGCCGGTCGCTGCAGGAGGCCCTGGGGAGAGACAGAGAGTGATGTTGGGAAGGAGATCGCCATCAGCCGCTCGAGCGAGCAGGATGAACCTGTCGCATCGGGCTGCGGCGCCCTGATCACTCTCACCTGTGACCGGTTTCGTATCCAGGTCGATGCGGCCGGTCTTCGGCATCGACATTCACACTCTGCCACACGGATTGCACTAGTCAAGAAACACTGTGCAATTT
>RFQW01000664.1 GCA_009924765.1 Planctomycetota bacterium
TTTCGGCTGCCGGAGCAGCAACTGTGGGAAAGGGGAAGTGAGAACTTCTGCAAAACAGATGGGGCAGTATGCGCCGACTTTCAGGCCACGCAAGAATGCAGTGTCCGTGGCGGACACTCCCTCCCACATTTGCCCTGCTTTGACTCACTTTTTGAGCGCGCCGCGACGGGCGCGGCAGCGCAAATTGACCGACATCGCGGTCGCAGGACCAAGGCGCTCCTCCGTCGCCCGGCCAGCATTCAGGTCGAAAGACCGATCGGCCGCCGCACCCATCGGATGGCTTCAACATGCGTGCCACCACCCTCGGGGCAGTGGACCTTCGTGGAATCCATCAGGCGTCGCACGGCGGGCAGTCCAAGCCCCAGTGTGCCGCTGGTGCTGAATCCATCGCGAAAGCACGCTTCGACATCCGCGATGCCGGGTCCCTGATCGATCGCGCGTATGCACACGCCTTGCTTGCCATCCTGGAAGAGCGGCTCGATGCGGATCACGCCATGTCCGGCGTACTTCACGATGTTGCTGGCGAGTTCCGACACCACGGTGCCAAGCAAGGCACGCTCGTCGTGGGGGAAGGCCCGCAGGCACCGGGAACTCTTGGCAACGGCCATCGCTGCCAGCGTGGCATCACTGTTGTGCCGAATCGCGAACTCGAGCGCCGCCTCCGGGTCGGGCGTCATGCTTGCGCTGCGGAGGCTGCCTGCGCATTCATCTTGCGCAGCGCGATTGCAAAGGCATCGCGCAGCGTGGCGGTGGTGCGCACCTGACCCACTTCCACGCCCAGTTCGACCATGGTGCGCGCGATGGCGGGGGACAGGCCCGAGATAACGGTTTCGCAACCCATCAGCTGGGTTGCCTTGGTGATCTTCAGCAACTGGTTCGCCACCGCGGTGTCCACGGCCGGCACGCCACTGATGTCCAGCAGGAACACCCTGGCGCGCGTCTCGTTGATGCGCTCCAGCGTCTTGGTCACCGCGTGATCCGTGCGGCTGGAGTCCACCACGCCGATCAGCGGCAGCAGCAGGATCCCGTCCCAGATCGGCATCACCGGCGTGGACATTTCCTCCAGCGTGCGAT
>RFQW01000665.1 GCA_009924765.1 Planctomycetota bacterium
TGACCAGGAAAGACTCCACGACCGATGAACCAACGCATGACCTCCGTGCCTTGCAGTGCAGCTCCCCGCCGCACGCAGGGCGCGCGCATTGAAATGCTCGCTCGCATGCGACAGTGGTTCATGCATTGGCTGCCGGTGCTGGCGTGGCTGCCCATCGCGTGTCTCTCGCTGCCCGCAGCGGCCACCGTGTCCTCGACGCTGGTTGCCGACACCTACAACGTGATCGAGGGTGGTCGTACCTACGCGGTGCTCGACGTGTATGTCACGGGCACCAGTCTTGGCGACGTGATGGGCGGCTCCGTGACGGGCTTGGCCGGCGGTACGAACATTCACGCCGTCGTCTTCGCCACAAGCGGTGCGACGGGCACGGGCCTCACGCGCGACAGTGCGGGCCGGCTCACGGGCGGAACGATCACCGGCGACCTGTTCGTTCAGAGTGGCGGAAGCGGATGGTTGCCCACGAACAACGACGGCAAGGGCTGGGACAGCTTCATCGCGGTGGGCAATCGCGGCCAGGGCACCATGGCCAAGGTCACCAACCGAGCCAGCGTTCTGAGGGATCAGGGCGTGGGCGCCAACATGTCGGCGGCCAGCGGCTTCGGCCAGATGACCGTCGCGAACTCCAATTACATCGACAACGGCACCAGCAGCGGCTGGTTCAGCGGACTCGGCGGCAACCCCTACACCAGTGGCGGCGTCGCGGAAAATCCCTTCGCTCGCGTGAGCCTGTACAACGCGGACTGGAACGCGATCTATCCGGATTTGGCGCGCACCGGCATGCTGGCGTCCAAGGGCAAGATGCAGAGTGGCCGCGCCACCGCTGGTGATGCCGCTGCCTTCACCGGCGGCGAAGCAGGCACATCGCTGAACTTCTGCTGGATGGTTGGCCGCTTCTCGATCGACATCACCGATCGTGACCGCAACAACCTGCCGACCATGCAGGTGCAGTTCAACATGGTGGGCCGCAACGGCTCCGCCGCCGAAGCCGGCACACTGTTCACCGGCTCATCCACCGCCAAGTACAAGGTGAGCCAGTTCTTCTCGTTCATGCCGCCTCCGGCGCAAGCGC
>RFQW01000666.1 GCA_009924765.1 Planctomycetota bacterium
ATGCGATGGAACAGCAGCATGTTGGCGGCGGGCACGCCCGCCATCACGATGGCTTCGTCGTTGGCGATCATGGTCCGGAGAATAGGGACGGGGGTCGTTATTGGTCTTGCGACTTTCGCGCTGCCCGCACAAGTTCATTCACAGCCCCACCGGTTTATTGGATTCCCGCCGATAGCGGGCACGCTCAAGCAACTGGAGCGCGCCAGTGAGATCGGCACGCCCGAACGCGTCAGCAACGTCCACCGCGGCGGTGGCTCGGCACGCGCACATGAAGTCCGACTCGAATTCCTCCGGCAGCGGATGCAGCAGCAATTCCGGGCGCAACCGCTCCAGCTCCGTCGGCAAGCGCTCCACGCGCGGCCAGGCGGTGTCGACGCTCGCGATGCTCGCCGATCCATGCTTCCACGAAGTCGCCGCGCGAACCAACCCCGCCTTGACCGGATTCCGCTCGACATACACCACGGAGCGCAGCAGCCGATCCGGATGGATCAGGAAGTGCTTGAATCGATTCCCGTACACGCTTCCATGGCCTCGCGTGTCGGTCTGGCGCCGCAGTCCAACGGCATGGGTCGTCTGAATGCGATGCATAAAAGAGGAGAGATGCGGCGTGTCTCGCGGCTTCACGATGAGGTGCCAATGATTCGGCATGAGGCACCACGCGGTGATCGGCATCTCGCAGATCTGCTGGGCCCAGCCCAGGATTTGCGAGAAGGCGTCGTAATCCGCAGCGGATTCGAACAGCGTTCGGCGATCCACGCGCCTGTTCATGGCGTGAACAAACTGACCATCGCAAGGCTGCCGTGGCGCGCGTGACATGCGGCGCAGTGTGCGAGTCGAAGTGCGACCTTCGCCGAGAACAGGCGGTTTTTCCAGCGAATTGACGCGCGAAGCTGCGAGAGGGACGGGGGTCGTTATTGGAATCGCAGCGCGGTTCCAATAACGACCCCCGTCCCTCTTTTCTTTCAGGCCCGCGTGAGCTTGCGGTAGGCGATGCGGTGCGGCGTGGCGTCCGCGCCGATGCCCAGGCGCTTGCGACGGTCCTCCTCGTACTCGCTCCACGAGCCG
>RFQW01000667.1 GCA_009924765.1 Planctomycetota bacterium
AACGCTGCGGGTGTCTACGGAACTGCAACCGGCACGACATCGACGACTCCCACGTACGGCGTCTTTGGCTCCACCAGCAGCACCTACACAGGTGCGGCAGGCGTGTACGGTCAGTTCACGGGCACGTCGTCCCTCTCAGTGATGGGTGTTTACGGTGCGACCACCGCCACCGGCTCGAGCGCGGCAGGCGTGTATGGCACCGGCTCGGGCGGCTCCAACTCCGGCGTCTTCGGCACCGTTTCCGCCGCGTCGGGAATTGGCGTGAAGGGAACCAACACCAACACCGGTGCAACGGCCACGACTGCGATCGGCATCAAGGGCACGGCTGCGAACAACTCAGCATCCGCAGTGACGAACGCGTCGCGCGGCGTGTCGGGCGAGTTCACCGGCGCCTCCGGCTTCGGCTACGGCATCTACGGAACAAGTGCCAGCAGCAGTGGCAGCACCGCCGGCGTGTACGGAACCGTGACCGCGAGCACTGGCGCCTACTCGGGCGTGCATGGCCAGATTCCTTCGTCAGGCAGCAGCACCGCCTACGGCGTGAAGGGTGAGAACCTCAACACCACCGGTGGCGTCGGCGTCTACGCCTACACGGCGTCTTCGAGTGGCCGAGCCCTGTATGCGATGGGCTCGGTGTACATCGAGAACCAGGGAAGCGCCGGATCCGCGACGAGTGCCACCGACATCCTGCTCGCGCGCACGAACTCGGGCGGTTACTGCGGCTTCAACTCGGCGGGCCAGTCGTTCAACGCGTCGGACCGCAATGTGAAGGAGAACTTCAAGTCCGTCAGCAACGCGGAGATCCTGCAGAAGCTCGTGGACATGCCGATCACGCAGTGGACCTTCAAGAATCAGGATTCTTCGGTGCTGTATGTCGGCCCGATGGCGCAGGACTTCCACGCGGCGTTCGGCCTTGGTGGCTCGAACGACCGCGTGATCCACGCGACCAACGCGCAGGGCATCACGATGGCCGCGCTGCAGGGCCTCAACACCAAGGTCGAGGACAAGACCAAGACGCTCGAGGCTCGTCTGAACGAGCTCGAGGCGCGCGTGGTCATCCTGGA
>RFQW01000668.1 GCA_009924765.1 Planctomycetota bacterium
CGCCAAGCTGGAATCCGCGCGAGGCACCTGGCGCGAGCAGCTGAGCAGCTACCAGCGCTACAACTGGACGCAGGCCGACGGCAAGAACGTGCAGAAGGTCCGCATTCCGGTGGAGCGCGCCATGGAACTCGTCGTGCAGGAAGGTCTGCCCGCGGCCAGCGCCGCGCCGGCGGCTGCACCTGCTGCTGTGGCACCCGCTGCGGCACCAGCTGGAGGCGCTGCGAAGAAGTGAGCATGCGCGCGTTCCAGATCCGGTCATGCCACGCCATCGCGGCCATCGCCGCGCTGGCGCTGTCGTGCACGGGCTGGGCGCAGCAGGCACTTGATCGCGGCTTTGCACCCGCGGCGGAATCCGCCGAGGCGCCGCGTGAACTGGCGGGCCTTGAAGTGACCGACCATCGTGGCGAGCGCCTGCCCATGCAGGCCACGCTCACCGATGAATCCGGCAAGCGCGTGACGCTTGGGGAACTCTTCGCCGATGGCCGTCCGCGTCTGCTGCAACTGGGCTACATGCGCTGCCCCATGCTGTGCAGCCTGGCCCTCAACGGGCTCGTGCGCGGCATGCAGGGACTCGACTGGTCGGTGGGCAGCGAGTTCGACGTGATGTTCATCAGCATCAACCCCGCCGAGAACAGCGAACTGGCCGCGGCCAAGCGCAAGGGTTACGCCACCGAGTACGGCCGCGCGGGCGGCGAGAAGGGCTGGCGCTTCCTGACGGGTGACGAGACCACCGTGCGATCCATCGCCGAGGCCGTGGGATTCCCCTATCGCAAGATGCCCGACGGCGAGTACGCGCACCCCGCCGCGGTCTTCGTGATGACGGGCGACGGCCGTCTGAGCCAGTACCTGCCCGGCGTTTCGCCCTCGGCAACCGATCTGCGCCTTGCGCTCACCGGTGCCGGTGAAGGCAAGTTGGGCTCCACCTTCGACCGCTTCGTGTTCTGGTGCCACCAGTTCGACCCTGCCAAGGGCGGTTATGTGCTGTGGGCCTTCCGCGTGATGCAGCTGGGTGGGCTGGTCACGGTGCTGGTGCTTGGAACCACGCTGCTGGTGCTGTACCGCC
>RFQW01000669.1 GCA_009924765.1 Planctomycetota bacterium
ATCATCCCGCTCGAGGGTCACCCCGATCGGGTCGCAGTGCACGCAGTGTGTCGCGAGAACGTATTTTGGGAGACGCTCGAGAGTTTGAAGGCTGCGGGTGCGAGTGCGCTACTCGTGTTGCCGGTCGAGAAGATGCTGGCATGAAATTACCGATCGTCGATTTGCGTGCAGCGGATGCGACGGCGCGGCGCGCTGCACTCGCACGGCCAGCGAGCGAGGCGCGCGACACATTGCTTGCGGACGTACGTGTCATCGTCGATGCCGTGCGCACGCGCGGCGACGAACGCCTCGATCCGTTGCGTGACATCCGGCGTTGCACACCAGCTCGCGTGCGCACCGCCACGCGCGCGCAACGCCATGGCCACCTCGATCTCCTGCTGGCGCCAGCGTCCCAGGAACAACTTGCTGCCCTCCAGCACCAGCGGCGCGGTGATCGGATCCATCGAGCCCGCCGCGACAGACGCCACCGCCGAGTGCCCCTGCAGCTCCGCAAGCCACTGCTCGGGCACGCGTGCCTCCAGCATGTCGAAGGAGCCCTTCTCGGCGGATCGCGCCGTCACGGTTCCCGCCAGATCAAGACAGGTGTGACCCTGCATCCACTGGTGCAGGCTCCACGCCACGGGTGCGTGCAGGTGCGGCGCCTGCGGCTGCAGCACACCGCACAGGCGTTGACTGAACCACGCGGCGGCGGGTTCCAGTTGCAGTTGGTCGATCGCATGCAGCGCGCGCGTCATGCCTGCACCCCCGCATGCACGGGTGGCAGAATCGTGTCGAACGCCTGCAGCAACTTCAGCGACGGCTGCCACGTCCACGTGCCTTGCGACCCGCTGTCAGCGCCCATGCCGCGCAGGAACAGGTACGCCACGCCGCCGATGACGGGCTTGGCACCGGGCTTCCAGCCGCGAGAAGCGAGCCACCGCGTGAGCATGACCGAGTACAGCGCCGCCTGCAGCGGATACAGCTCGTCGGCCATGGCTTGATGCAGCGCGTCGGGCGCGTACGCCGCGGCCTGATCGCCCACGAAGTTGGTCTTGTAGTCGTAGATGAACCACTGGCCCCCGC
>RFQW01000670.1 GCA_009924765.1 Planctomycetota bacterium
GAAACCGGCCTCGGCCAGGCATTCGCGGATCTCGGGAATGGTCCACAGGCGCCAGTCGTAGGTGAACGCCTTGCGCATCTTGGTGCCATCCGGAAACACGAAGTGGATGTGGTTCAGCACGTCGCCGCTCACCGGGTCGTAGCGCTCGGTGTGCCACTGGTAGGTGAAGCCGTCCAGGTCGCGCTCCTCGGTCTGCTCGCTGAAACTTTCGTAGCCGCCGTAGCAGTCCACGAACAGCACACCGTCCTTCTTCAGCTGGCTGCGCGCATGGCGGAAGTAGCCGATCAGGTCCTGGCGCTTCTTGAACAGGAAGTACGAGAAGTTGAACGCGGCGATGGCGTCCACGGGCTCGCTGCGCGCGGTGCGCACGTCACCCTTGCGGATGTCCATGCGCTTCAGTTGCGACGGCGTGAGCACCTTGGCGCGACGCGCGCGGCCCCAGGCCATCACCTCGGTGTCCAGGTCGAAGCCCACGGCGCGGTTGGTGGGTCGCTGCTGCACCCAGGTGGCGCTGAGGAAGTGCGTGCCGCAGAAGTCCTCGCGCAGGAAGGTGGGCGTGCGCTTGCGCAGCGAGCGGAAGACGCGATCGATGAACTCGCTCTCCTCCTCGGGGCTCTGCACGCTCTCCTCGTACAGGTCGTGGCGATCGCCGGTGCTGGCGGTGCGCCAGCCCTTGGCGGGCTTCTTTCCGTTTCGCGTTGCTTGCTTGGTGGCCATGGGGATCGGTGAATCTAGCGAATCGGCGGCTTTTTTGCGCCCACCGCCCGGGTGAGCGCCTGCTGGGCGATGTGGCCGATCAGCATCAGCGAGCCGACCAGCAGCACCACGCCGATCGACAACGCCACCCAACCCTGCTGGGTGGCCAGCTGGATCAGGTCCTTCGCGCCCTGCTCGGCGGCCCAGTGACTCACCAAGACCGCTGCCAGCGTGCGTGGCGCCATGCCCAGCACCGTGCCCATGATGAACAGCGGAAAGCGCACGCCCGCACCGGCCATGGCGAGATTGGTGATGGAGAACGGGCAACTGGGCGAGAGGCGCAGCAAGCCCACGATGAGCAGCG
>RFQW01000068.1 GCA_009924765.1 Planctomycetota bacterium
TGCAGCTTCGGCATCATGAACTGGCAGAGTTCGGCGCAGGCCTCGAGCGGCCTGATGATCGACTACACCGGCAAGGTGTGGTACGCGATCGACGGCTACTCGCAGACCGCGCTGTTCAACAACCGCACGAACACCAGCACCACCGTCTCGCTGAACGCGTGGCACAACCTGCGCCTTGACATGAACGTCACCACCGGCGCGTGTGACGGCTACGTCGATGGCGTGCAGGTGGCAAGTTTCAGCTCGACGAAGACGGGCAGCGTGTTCGCGAGCATGATCATGAGCACCACCGATGCGCCAAGCGGCAGCACCACCGCACTGAACGGCTACGGCTTTGCCGACAACTTCTCGGTGAGCGCGGTGCCGACTCCCGGTGCTGCGGCGCTGGCGGGCCTCGCGGGCCTGATGGCCCGTCGTCGTCGCGCCTGATCGCTTCGCCCTCTTGGGAAAGAGAATCGAGCACGGAACCGGCCCCAACGGCCGGTTCCGTCTCGTTTTGGCCTCGTAGCATCGGCGACGTGAGCGACGCGCCCTCCAAAACCCCCGATGAGCCCGCGCTGGCCAGCCGCGCCGGACTGAAGATGCAGCACGCGCTGCAGTCGTTCGCCTTTCCGGTGACGGGCCTGGTGGCCGCCGACTTCGGCTGCAATGTGGGTGGTTTCACCGATGTGCTGCTGCGCGCGGGTGCGGCCAAGGTGTTCGCCGTGGACACCGGCTATGGCACGCTGGCGTGGCGACTGCGACAGGATGCGCGCGTGGTGACCATGGAGCGCACCAACGCGCTGCATGCCGAGCGACCGGAGGGCGGCGTGGATCTGGTGGTGCTCGACCTTGCATGGACGCCGCAGCGCCTGGCGATACCGGCCGCGCTTCGCTGGCTGCGTCCGGGTGGCCACATCATCTCGCTGGTGAAACCGCACTACGAGCTGCGCGACGAGGAGAAGGCGTGGCTCGTGCAGGGCTTCCTGCCGCATGAACGCGTGCCCGTCGTGGTGGATCGTGTGCGGGGCGAGATGCCTTCGCTGGGCGCGCGCGTGCTGGCCGACACCGCCTCGCCGATCACCGGCGGCAAGAGCGCCAAGCGCGCCGGTTCGCCCGGCAACATGGAGTGGCTGATGCTGCTTGCGCCGATTGGTGCGTGAGGCGGCGCAGTGCTTCGACGACGCCGGAAGAGCGCCACGCGACGGCCCCGAAAACCAGCCAAAAAACAAGGCGGAGAAAGCGCCTTTCGTGCGCTGCGACACGCCCGTTTCGGATAGGATTCGGCACCCGAAATTCCCATGAGCGAAGCCCCCAGCAATACCCCGGCCCCGATCGATCGCGTGGTGGAAACTCCCATCGACCAGGAGCTGCACGACAGCTACCTGACCTACGCGATGAGCACCATCATGGACCGCGCGCTGCCCGACGTGCGCGACGGCCTGAAGCCTTCGCAGCGACGCATCCTGGTGGCGATGCACGACCTCAACCTCACGCCGGGTCGCAAGCACATCAAGTGCGCCAAGATCTGCGGCGACACCAGCGGCAACTACCACCCCCACGGCGAGAGCGTGATCTATCCCACGCTGGTGAACCTGGGTCAGGTGTGGAAGACGCGCCACCTGCTGGTGGACAAGCAGGGCAACTTCGGCAGCATCGAGGGCGATCCGCCGGCCGCCATGCGTTACACCGAAGCGCGCATGACCGCCGAGGCGACGGCGCTGCTGGAAGACCTGGACAAGGACACCGTCGACTTCAAGGCCAACTACGACGAGCGACTGCAGGAGCCCACCGTGCTTCCGGCGCGCTTCCCCAACCTGCTGGTGAACGGCAGCTCGGGCATCGCCGTGGGCATGGCCAGCAGCATGCCGCCCCACAACCTGGGCGAGATCTGCGACGCCATCGTGAAGGTGATCGACGTGCCAGACGTGGGTCTGGATGAACTGCTGCAGATCGTGCCCGGTCCCGACTTCCCCACCGGCGGCATCATCGTGGGCCGTCGCGGCATCGCCGAGGCCTACGCCGGCGGTCGCGGCAAGCTGACGCTGCGCGGTCGCGTGCGACAGGTGAAGGAAGGCGGCCGCGAGGCGCTGGAGATCCACGAGATCCCCTACCAGGTGGTGCAGAGCAACCTCATCGAGAAGATCGTGGACGCCAGCCGCGAGGGCCGCATTCCCGACGTGGCCGACGTGCGCAACCACAGCGGCCGCGACGCGCAGACGCGCATCCTGGTGGTGCTGAAGAAGGGCGCCGATCCGCACGTGGTGGAGAAGCAGCTGTACGAGTTCACGCCGCTGCAGAGCACCTTCAGCATCATCAACATCGCGCTGGTGAATCACCAGCCGCGCACGATGGGGCTGAAGCACCTCATCGGCCACTATGTCGAGCATCGCAAGGACGTGGTGCGCCGCCGCACCGCCTTCCTGATGCGCCAGGCCAAGCAGCAGGCGCACCGCCTGGAAGGCCTGATCTACGCCGTGTGCGACATCGACGAGGTGATCAAGATCATCCGCGAGAGCCGCGAGCGCGAGGAGGCCATCCTGAAGCTGATGGACCGCGGATTCCGCATCGCGCCCGGCCATCGCTACGAGAAGATGATCCCGCAGCGCATCGTGCAGTCCACGCGCCAGGGCGACGGCGCTCGACTCACGCGCGTGCAGGCCGAGGCCATCGGCGCCATGCGCCTGATCCAGCTGGTGGGCCTGGAGGTGGAGAAGCTGGCCAGCGAGTTCAGCAAGCTGCTCGAGGACATCGAGGGCTACGAGGCGATCCTGGCCAACGACAAGCTGGTGCTGGACATCGTGCGCGAGGACACGCTGGAGCTGAAGGAGCGCTTCGCCGACAAGCGCCGCACCAGCATCGAGGCCGGCGAGGCCGAGGCCTTCGAGATGGCCGATCTCATCCCCGAGCACGAGGTGGTGGTCACCATCTCGCACGCCGGCTGGGTGAAGCGGCTGCCAAGCGACACGTACCGCACGCAGGGTCGCGGTGGCGTGGGCATCAAGGGCAGCGACGCGAAGGACGGCGACTTCATCGAGCAGCTGTTCACGGGCAGCAGCCACGACGACCTGCTGTGCTTCACGAACACCGGCCGCGTGTTCCGCATCAAGACCTGGCAGATTCCCGAGATGGCGCGCACCACCAAGGGCCGCGCCATCCAGAACATCCTGGAGCTGCGCGAAGGCGAGACGGTGCAGTCGTTCCTGCCGGTGTCGGGCTTCGAGACGCGCGAGGACTTCCTGTTCTTCGCCACGCGTCAGGGCCGCGTGAAGCGCACCGCGCTGCAGGACTACCGCAACGTGAACAAGGGCGGCATCATCGCGCTCAACCTGAACGAGGGCGACGACCTGGTGAACGTGCTGCTGACCAGCGGCAAGGATCAGGTGATGCTGGCCACCGCCAGCGGCATGGCCATCCGCTTCGACGAGAACGACGCGCGCGTGATGGGTCGTGCCGCCGCCGGCGTGAACGGCATCGATCTGGCCGAGGGTGACACCGTGGTGGGCGCGATCCGCTGCGACGACACCGCCGACCTGCTCACCGTCACGCAGAATGGTTACGGCAAGCGCACATCGCAGGCCGAGTACCTGGTGCAGCAGGAAGACGGCTCCACCCGCTGCCAGAGCCGCGGCGGCAAGGGGCGCATCGACATCAAGACCGAGGGCCGCAACGGCCCCGTGGTGGCGGTGCGCAGCGTGGCCGAGGGCGACGAGATGATGCTGATCAGCCGCGATGGCATGATCGTGCGCTCGCCGGCGGCCGACGTGAGCCGCATCGGCCGCAACACCATGGGCGTGCGCGTGATGCAGCTGCGCGAGGGCGACACGGTGGTGTCCGTGGCCATGGTGGCCGAAACCGACGAATCGGCCCCCGCCTGAGCGAAATCCTCGCGGCCGCCGCCATCCGCCCCGCTACCATCGGGGTCTATGGCGATCACCGAATGGTCGGAAGACATCCTGCTTGTGGACCTTGGCAGCGAGCCGCAGCTGTCCGAGGACCTGTCGAACCTGCTCGCCATGCTCGAGGGCCCGGGCTCGCAGCCACGACACGCGGTGCTGGACCTGCACCAGGTGGGCATGCTCACCTCCACCAACATCGCCGCGCTGATGCGCCTGCGCAAGCTGCAGCAACTCTCCAAGAAGCGTCTGGTGGTGGCCCGCGTGCGCGATCGCGTGTGGGCCATCTTCCTCACCGCCGGCCTGGATGAGCTGTTCGAGACCTCCACCGATGTGGGCACCGCGCTGGCGGCCGTGCAGCTGGGGATCCGCTGAACCATGCGACGCATGCGACGAGAGCCGCCCGAGGCGCGCATCGAGCTGAACCCGCTCATCGACCTGATGACCTTCCTGCTCACCTTCTTCATCTACGCGGTGGTGATGATGGTGCGCGTGGACATGGTGCCGATGGAGCTGAAGCAGTTCGCCAGCGGCAAGCCGGCCAAGCCGCTGCCCGCCGCCACCATCAGCCTGGACCTGACCGGCGCGATCTACTTCAACAAGGACAAGGTGACCATCGATGAGGTGGCCGAGAAGGTGAAGGCCGCCAAGCAGGCCGATCCCACCACCATCGTGTATCTGGCGGTGGCCAACGGTCAGGGCACCATGGATCGCGCACCGCTGATGCAGGATCTGTGGGATCGCCTGAAGGATCTCGGCGTGGCCGTGAACCTGGTTGGCAAGCCCAAGGAAACCTCGGCCAAGCCATGAGCATCGTCGGCGACAGCTCCAATGTCGAGCCACGCGAGCGCCTGGAGAAGGAGCTGCATGAGCTCGAGGTGGATCGCAACGCGAACCTGCCGCTGATCCTGTGCATCGTGGCCAGCCTGGCCATCCACGGATTCCTGCTGGTGCCGCGCCTCTCCGAGATGCTGTCGAGCAGCCACGACGGCGTGGACCGCACGCGCGCGGCGAGCTTCAGCGTGGAGAAGGAGATGGAGAAGCGCGTGCCGCCTCCGCCCGAGGAGGAAGACGACTCGGTGAAGCTGGGCATCGAGGACGGCACCACGAAGTCCACCATGACGTGGATCGGCTACAACGAATATCAGGAGCACATCGCCAAGCTCAGTCAGGTGGATCAGGCCGCCTTCCGCGACACCGACGAGGGCGGCCAGCCCATGCCCGCCGCGCAGCCCAGCCAGGCAGCCACGGTTCCGCAGGTGCCGCAACCCGAAGCCGCCGCACCGCCGGCACCCAGCGTGAACCAGTCGAGCCCCGGCGAGCAGTCGCCCGCGCAGCAGCGCACGGCCGCGCCCGCGATGGCCAAGCCGCCGCAGCAGCAGACGCCGCCCGATCAGAAGCAGCCCGACAAGACGCAGCCCGACGCGAAGCCCACACCGCCGCCGCCACCCTCGCCAACATCCACGCAGGACAGCCCGCCGTCGCAGCAGCCGCCTGCGCCTCCGCCGGTGACGGCCGCCACCGAGGAGACCAAGCCCGCGAAGGACGCGATTCCGATTCCATCGGCCGACACCAACAAGATCGAGCCGCAGATTCAGCCGGTGGAGAAGGCCGTTGAGGCGAAGGAATCGAAGGACTCCAAGGACGCACCACCGCCGCCGAAGTCCGAGGAGCCGCGCGATGTGGCACCCGCGCCGCCCACGCAGATCAAGCCCGAGGAAGAGAAGCAGACCGATCCGAACGCGAAGCCGCCCCCGCCGCCGCAGGATCCACAGCAGCAACCGCCGAAGCCGCAGGACGCGCAGCAGCAACCCGCGGCACAACCGCCCGCCAGCGCGCCGCCCACGCAGGCCGCCACCGGTCAGCAGCAGCCGAGCACCTCGCCCACCACGGGCCAGGCGCCCGATCCAAGTGCGCAACCCGGCGCCAAGCCCGGTCCCAAGGCCACCGGCGAACTCAGCGACAAGGAGAGCGACGCCACCAGCGTGACGGCCGCGCCCACCAAGGACTGGAAGAGCGGCAAGCCGCTCGCAGCCAAGGGCATCGAGGTGCGCACCAAGCGCCCCTACTTCGATGAACTGACGAGCATCAGCACCGCGCCGGGCAGCCCACTGGCGCTGATCGAGTTCAACCGCGAAGGCAAGGCCGTCACGGCCAAGCTGCTCGAGAGTTCGGGCTACGACACGGTGGATCAGGCCATTCTCGACTCGCTGTACGGCTGGACCGTGAACGTGGCCAAGAGCCCGCAGCTGAACAAGCTGAAGCCGGGCGAGACGCTGAAGTTCAAGATCCGCCTGCTGCTGCGCTGACGATCAGGCAAGCGCCGTGCGCATGCGCGCCAGCAGTTCGCGATCGCTCCGGTCGTAGAAGAGCGGCGTGATGGTGACCGCGCCGCCGTACAGCAGCTCCACATCGCTGCCTTCGGTGGTGTGCACGAACTCCATGCCGTTGCCCGCGGGCCAGTAGTAGGTGCGGCCATCGGGCGCGGTGCGACGCTCGTAGCCATCCACGCCCGCCGCCGTGTTCATGGGCACCACATGCATGGCGGGCATGGGCGCATCCTCGCGCTCGATGCACGGCACGTTGATGTTGATCACGCGGTGCGCGTCCAGCACGTTCGCCGCGATCACGCGGTCGATGGCCACGCGCGCGATCTGCGCGGCGCGACGCCAGGCGATGCGCGTGCGGTCACCCAGCATCAGGCTCACGGCGATGGCCGGCACGCCCAGGAAGGCCGCCTCCACCGCCGCCGCCACGGTGCCCGAATAGATCACGTTCACGCCCACGTTGGCGCCGTGGTTCATGCCGCTGATCACCAGGTCGGGCCGCGTGCCCGCTCCGTGACGCTCGGCCCACAGCGCGCGCAGCGTCAGCTTCACGCAGTCGGCCGGCGTGCCTTCCACCGCGATGCCCTCGCCACCGAAGTCGAGCGCGGCGTCCTTCACCATGAGTGGTCGATGGAAGGTGATGCCGTGGCTCTCGGCGCTCTGGCCACTGGCCGGCGCCACCACCAGGCGCTCGCCCAGCGTGGCGGTGGCCTCATGGATGGCCGCGAGACCGATTGCGGAGATGCCGTCGTCGTTGGTGTGCAGGATGCGCATGGTGGTTCTTCAGGGGGTGATGGTCGGTGGCGCGTCGTAGCCGCCGCGTGGCCGTGGTTGCAGGATGTACTCGCGTCCGCCCCACCGCACGGGCAGCCGGGCATCCAGATCACCCGCGGCCTGCATGAGGCAGTGCGACACCAGCCACGCGCCCAACGGATGGAACACCGCGGCGGCCACGGGCGCATGACACATGGCGTGCAGCCACGCGGTGACGATCACGAACACGCTCACGCTGGCGATGCCAAGCCACATGGTGACCATGGCCAGCGGCTCCAGGTTTCCACCGCCCCAGGCCGAGCCGGCCAGCGCAGCCGCCACACCCGCCATGGGAAACAGCGCGCCGCACAGCAGCGATTCCAGCGCCAGCGCGCGCAGTCGCGAAGGCATGCGCTCGGCAGCTTCCAGATAGATGCGCTTCCAGCCGCGGTGGAACTCCGACATGGTCTCGTACATCTCCACGCTGAGCAGGTGCTCGGCGGTGCACAGCCCGCCGCGGCCGCCCGCATCGCGCACGCGGCGCGCGAAGGCGATGTCCTCCAGCAG